>JALWDV010000683.1 GCA_027036755.1 Anaerolineae bacterium | reverse complement strand
CTGGCCGTGCTCAACCCCGTGATGGCCGCGTGCAAGGCCATGGCCGACGCCGCTCACGGCGTGGAGGGCAGCACCGTGGTCACAGTCATGGCCCGCAACGGCACCGATTTCGGCATCCGCGTCAGCGGTCTGGGCGACCGGTGGTTCACCGGGCCTGTGGGCCAGCCCAAGGGCCTCTACTTCCCCGGCTTCACCGCGGAAGATGGCAGCGGCGACATCGGCGACAGCACCATCACCGAGACCGCGGGCATCGGCGGTTTTGCCATGGCTGCGGCTCCCGCCATCGTCACCTTCGTCAGCGGCACGCCCCAGGACGCCATCAACACCACCATGGAGATGTACGAGATCACCACGGCCGAGCACAAGTACTTCAACATCCCCTTCCTGGGCTTCCGCGGCACCCCCACCGGCATCGACATCCGCAAGGTGGTGGAAACCGGCATCACCCCGCGCATCAACACCGGCATCGCCCACAAGAACGCGGGCGTGGGCCAGGTCGGCGCGGGTCTCGTGCGCCCGCCGATGAATATCTTCGAAGAGTCGTTGCTTGCATTTGCCGAGAGATATGGATTTTAGAGATCGGTTGATTTGTCTGCAGCACTTCGCTATTTTCGATTCCGTCAAACGTCAAACGTCATGCTTCGCACCGCCACCATGACGTTTGACGCATTTTGAAATATAAGGAGCACCCTCATGGACCGAGAGGCTTTGATTTCAACAATTGCCAGCGCCAAAGTCTACGACCTGGCGCAGGATTTGAGCATCTTCACCCCGCCCTTCCCCGGCGACAAGCCCCTGGAGATCACCTTTTTCAAGCGGGTGACGGGCGCGCATCACGGCGGGCCGGGCGCCAACGGCCAATTCATCAAATGGAGCAACACCACCGGCACGCATCTGGTGGGCGAGCGGGCCTACCATTCGGGCGGCCGGGCTCTGGCCGACATCCCCCTGAAAGACCTGATGGGCCGCGGCGTGGTCGCCGATATCTCCCATCTCGTCTCCGATTACAGCGTGTACACGCCCGAGATGATCGAAAGCGTCGTCGATGTGAAGAAAGGCGACATCCTCATCATCAACACCGGCTATCACCGCTACTCCTGGGATCAACCCGACATTATGAATCCCAACGCCCAAGGCGGCGTGGAAAGCAAGGAGTTCGGATTCCTGGTGCGGCATCCGGGCCCGAGCATGTCCTTCTACAAATGGATCATTGAGAAGGAATTGAAGATCGTGGGCGTGGATTGCGGCCTGCTGGAACATCCCATGAACACCCTCATCCGCACCATGCACCCCACCGAGTTCGCCAAGGCCGAAGCGAAGCTCAAGGCCGAGCATGGCAAGACGTGGGATGAGATGTTCCCGCCCGAGGAGTACTACAAACTGCTGCACATCGCCGTGCCCAAAGCCCACATCCTCTTTGCCGAAAGCATCGTGGGGCAGATCGACGAGCTGCTGAACCAGCGGGCCTGGTTTATGATGCTCCCCCTGCCCTTCATGGAGGTGGAAA
Source organism: Anaerolineae bacterium (assembly GCA_027036755.1). GTDB lineage: Bacteria > Chloroflexota > Anaerolineae > J102 > J102 > M2005. The sequence continues at coordinate 990 of JALWDV010000683.1, read as the reverse complement.
GCTCCTGGATGCGGCCCGTGGCCTATCGCCCGCCCGAAGGCATGGACGAAGAGGAATTCTTCGACATGATGGACAACGCCGAGGTGCTGGATTTCACCTTGCCCTTCAGCGTGCAGACCCCGCAATGGGCCAATTACGAGCCCCTGGTGGTCAAATATCTCAAGCGGGTGGGCGGTCAGGCCTTTGGCAAGGGCCGCAACACCGCGCTCTGCACCGCCAGCTTCCATCTGGCCACGCACATGGATGGCGAGATTCACTTCTGGTCCCGGGGTCGCACCATCGGCCAGGCGCCGCTGGAACACTGGATCGGGCCGGGCGCCATCGCCGACATATCCCACCTGGTCTCCGACCTGGATGTGTACACGCCCGAGATGATCGAGAGCGTGGTCGAGGTGCGGGAAGGCGACATTCTGCTGATCAAGACCGGCTTCCACGTCTACGGCTGGAACAGCCCCGACTCCGACGAATTCCGCTACATGGTGCGTCATCCTGGCCCCTCGCCCGATTTCTCCGATTGGGCCGTAGCCAAGAAGATCAAGTGGCTGGGCATCGACGCGGTCAGCCAGGATCACCCCATGAACACCATCCAGCGCATCTGGCATCCCAAGACCTTCGAAGAGGCCAACAACAAGCTCAAGGCCAAATTCGGCAAGGATTGGGATGAGATGTTCCCCCTGGACAAATACTACCAGGACACTCACCTGAATCTCTTCCCCAAAGGCATCGTCCACGCCGAAAACCTGGGCAAAGATATCCACGACACGCCCAGCGGCCGCTACTACATCGGCGTCTACCTGCCCAAAGGCATGGAAACCGCGTCGATGTGGGGGAGATTCATTGCGATTAAAGAAGCAGACTGATGATTCCAACTTTGCGCTTCTTCTACAGGACGCATTGAGCAGGATCGTAATTCGTAATGCGTGATGCGTAAGGGGTGGTGTGAAACCTTTACGCATTACGCATCACGTTTTACGTGAGTTCGAGATCAAT
>JALWDV010000682.1 GCA_027036755.1 Anaerolineae bacterium | reverse complement strand
GCAGGGGCGCTGTTTCTAGCCGGGGGACTTCATCCCCCGGCGCTGGCGGCGGGAGCGAAGCGCCCCGTTAATGAATGGATTATTTTAACTTTCCAACTCATTTGGGACGCACCCAAAAAATTTATCCGTGGTTCCTTCTGTCCGTTTCGAGTGAACGGGCTACGTAGCAGTTACAACCGATCACATTACTGAACACTGAACACTGATTACTGCTTTCCCGCTCCCAGATACATTCCAACAAAGGAGAAAATCCCATGTCTCGCCCCCGCCTTATGATCCCCGGCCCCATCGAATTCACCGATGAAGTGATGGCCGAAATGTCGAAACCCACGCCCAGTCATGTCGATCCCGCGTTCATCGAAATCTTTGGCCAGGCCCTGGAAGACCTTCGGTCTGCGTTTCTGGCCGGCCCCGACTACCAGCCTTTCATTCTCGCCGGGTCGGGCACGCTGGCCATGGACTGCGCCGTGACCAACCTGGTCGAGCCGGGCGACCGGGCCCTGGTGGTGGACACCGGCTACTTCAGTCAGCGCATGGCCGACATCGTGCGGCGCTACGGCGGCGATGTGACGCTGCTCAGCGCTGCGCCGGGCGAAACCATCACGCCCGAGCAACTGCGCGCAGCCCTGGCCGAGAACGCTTACGACCTGGTCACCATCACCCATGTAGACACCTCTACCGGCGTGCTCACCGACGTTAGGGGATTGACCGCAGCGGCGAAGGAGCATGACGCGCTGGTCATCGTCGATGGCGTGTGCGCCGCGGCCGCGGAGGAAATGCGTCAGGCTGAATGGGGCGTGGACGTGTATCTCACCGCCTCGCAAAAAGCAATTGGCACGCCGCCGGGCCTGGGCCTGCTGGTGGCCTCGCCGCGGGCGCTGGCCAAGTGGCGCGGGCGCAGCGCTCCGGTGGGAAGCTATTACAGCGACTGGGGCTACTGGCTGCCCATCATGCAAGCCTACGAGGCCCGCAAGCCCAGCTATTTTGGCACGCCCGCGGTGAATCTGGTCATGGCCCTGGCCGTGAGCTTGCGCCAGATCCTGGATGAGGGCATGGAAAACGTCTTCGTCCGGCACGTCCTGCTGAGCAACGCGGTCAAGGCGGGCGTCGAAGCCCTGGGGATGAGCCAGGTGCCCACCGATATGGCCCACGCCGCGCACACCCTCACCTGCCCCCGCTATCCCGAAGGCGTGGACGCGAGCTTTCTCAAGATGGTGCGGGCCAATGGGGCCATCCTGGCGGGCGGATTGCATCCGGCCATCAAGGGCGAGTACTTCCGCATCGGGCACATGGGTGCGGCCAGCCGGGCCGATGTGCTGACCGCGCTGGGCGCGGTGGAAGCGGGCCTGCGCGCCGCTGGCTACCCGGTGGAGCCGGGCGTTGCACTGGCCGCGGCCCAGGCTGTGCTTTCCTGACAAGCACTGCGCGTAAAGCGCCCGAGTTATGAATGTTCATAAATTGGATCCACTGCAAAAAGGCCATTTCACCACGGAGACACGGAGGACACGGAGATAATAGTGGTAGTTCACAGAGAAATTCCTCTCCAAGTCTCACCTTTTTCTTCCTCCGTGCGCTCTGTGCCTCCGTGTTGAAGGTTTTTTTAGTATAGCCATAAATTAAATCGATCATAGCGGCGTTTGGTGCGTCCGCCCGGCGATGAAGTCGCCGGGCTACAAAACAACGCCGGATAAATCCGGCTAGCCCCGCAGGGGCGCTGTTTCTAGCCGGGGGACTTCATCCCCCGGTGTTGGCGGCGGGCGCGAAGCGCCCCGGGCCTATGGCCGGATTATTTTGTCAATGTTCATCATTCGGCCAGCGCCCGCCAATGAATGGATTATTTTAACTTTCCAACTCATTTGGGACACACCCAAAAAGATAAGAGCGAGGCGTTTGGGCCTCGCTCTTACCCAGAAGACCCCAGAAAATACCTGACACCAACTTGCCCACCTGTAAACACCCTCTCGCTTTTGTCTCCGTCGTTCCCCTCGCCAAGGAACGTCGGTATTTACAATTTTACTTCGAACTCTCGACATAGTCAATGCGTAATTCTACGTAGTTTTTATCTCAAAAATACACATTATGTCGAACGTTAACAGGGCGATGCAATCATCTAACGACGCAGCGGGAACTTTCATCATCGTCACGCCGTCTTTTTAGTGAAAATCATCCACACTTTCAGGAGGCGAAACAAAATGAAACAAACGCGATTCGCACTCATCTCAATCCTCATACTACTGACACTGACTCTGGCCGCCTGCGCCGCCCCGCCCACCCGACCTGACGACACAACGCCCGTCCAACCCGCTGAGGCGGTATCGCCAGCAGAGGAAAAAATGCCCGAAGCCACCATCTCCCCCGAAATGCAGCCCATGGCCGATAAAGCGACCGGCATTCTGGCCGAAGCGCTGACTGTATCGCCCGAGAACGTCACAATCCTCGAAGTCCAGCGCGTCGAATGGCGCGACGCCTCATTGGGATGTCCCAAACCGGGCATGATGTACGCCCAGGTCATCACCCCCGGCTACCTGATCAAAGCCCAGGTGAATGGCGAAACCCAGATGCTTCACATGAACGAGGCGGGGCGCGGCGTCGTCTGCCCGCCCGATAGAGCCAAACAGCCTTACAGCGCCACCAAATGAGAAGGCGCGTCCAAATGAGAGACGCAAGGATGGCGGGGACTCAGGTCTCCGCCTTGTTTTTTTCCTGATGCGCCGCGATTCTCGCCCGGGCCAGCCCCACATAATCCTCCATGAGATCATAGCCCACGAAATGACGCCCGGATTCCAGCGCAGCCAGCGCGGTGGAGCCGCTGCCCATGAAGGGATCCAGCACGATCTCATCCGCAAAAGTGTAAAGCTGAATCAGACGCCGGGGCAACTCTACGGGGAAAGGCGCGGGATGCCCCACCCGGCGGGCCGAAACCGTGGGAAAACGCCACACGCTTTTGGTGTATTCCAGAAATTCATCCCGGGAAATCGTATTCTCGCGGCCCAGCCGCTCCCGCTTGAAACGCCCCTTCGAGAACACCAGAATATACTCATGGACATCGCGGATGATAGGATTGCTGGCCGAGCGCCAACTGCCCCAGGCCGTCGATGAGCCCGCACTGCCGCCCTTGTCCCAGATGATCTCCCCCCGCATCAAAAAACCCTCATCAAGCATGATCTGATTGACAAAGCTGGCCATGGGAATGTAGGGTTTGCGCCCGAGATTGGCCACATTGATGCAGGCCCGGCCGCCCATCACCAGCACCCGATACGTCTCCTTGAAGACGCCGCGCAGCAGGTCCAGATACTCGTCCAGGGTCAGGTCCTGGTCGTAGATCTTGCGGGCGTTATAAGGCGGTGACGTCACCATCAGATGCACGCTCTGATCCGGCAGCAGGCTCATATCCCGGCTGTCTCCCAGAATGATCTCATCCAGCGCCTCGGCCGGGACGGGATTTTCCACGTAAGGACTGCTGTCATCGATGCCGGGCAGATGCTGATACATGCGGCTGTTGTAAAAATAACTGGCGTCGTGATTCGCTCGGCTGCCCGCGCCAAACGCAGAGGTCTTGGTGCCCGGCTTGCGTTTTTTGCCCTTTGCCATCTAGCGCCTCCCCGCCTCGGGATGACGGAAACAATCGACGAGATGATCGTTGACCATGCCCACGGCCTGCATAAAAGCGTAGCAGATGGTCGGCCCCACGAACTTGAAGCCGCGGCGCTTCATATCCGCGCTCATGGCCCGAGATGCGGCGATCTCGGCGGGAACCTCGGCCAGCGTGCGCCAGGCGTTCACCCGCGTCCGGCCATCCACAAAACTCCAGACATACGCGTCGAAGCCGCCCAACGTCGCCTGCACCGCCAGAAACGCCCGGGCGTTGGTCACCGCGGCCCTCACCTTCAGCCGGTTGCGGATAATGCCGGGATTGTTCAGCAGCTCGGCGATTTTCGCTTCATCATAGGCCGCCACCCTGGCCGGATCGAAGTCATCGAACGCGGCGCGAAAGGCCGCCCGTTTGCGCAGGATGGTGCGCCAGCTCAGGCCCGCCTGCATGCCTTCCAGGATAAGAAACTCGAACAACGTCCGGTCGTCATGGACGGGCGTTCCCCATTCGCGATCATGGTAGGCGATGCACACAGGATCGTCGTGAACCCAGCCGCAGCGCGGGCGTTCATCGGCCAGCAAGATGATGTCGGAGCTCATAACGTCATTGTATCATGGCCGCGCGCGGCATCCTAACCTGTTTCATCCCCTTGCGCCCGGTCGAATGCGCCCGTCCAGTGCGACATGGTCACCAGATCGTCGCGCACATGCCAGCCGATGCGCCGCCAGAATGCGACCGCGGGCGTGTTTTCTTTGATCACAAAAAGATGGCACTTGTTGATGTTGATGGCGCGTAGCGCCTCCAACACCTGGGCCACCAGCGCCCGGCCAATCCCCTGTCGTCGATAAGCGCGATCCACCGCCAGATGCTGGAGATAGCCGCGGCGGCCGTCGTGGCCACACAACACCGTGCCCACCAGCCTGTCGCCATCCCGAGCCACGAAACTCAGGCCCGGATTGCGTTGCAAATAGCGGGCGATGTGTTGGCGCTCATCCGAGGGGCGCAGGCCCATGCCCTCGGTCACCAGCCACAGCGCATAGGCCTCGTCATAGTCGGCCATGCTCATGGGAGAGATTTGAATGTCGGGATTCATAGCGTCATCCATTGGGGCGTCGATGCAGGAGACTTTGCTCACGAACAGGTGCAGTGACGCATGGGAAAACTCACTCCACCTGCGTCCTGCTCCCGAGGCAGCGCTATTGTACCAAACCGTTTCAGGCCCGCCCAAAACGCCCCCGGCCGCGTAATTCGTCCGCCTCTTCATCATCTGCTAAAATAGTGCTTCGCATCAGCAACCATACAGCTTGCATGCCTAACCGTAAATGCTGAAGCCGCCAATATGCGACATGCCAAGACCGTAAAACGTCAAGCGTCAAACGTCATCATGCTGTAACAATGTCATGGCTCTTTGCAGGACGCTGTGCCGCCGACAATCCCCTGACGTTTGACAGCTTGCCCTGTGGGTGTGTCCAAAATGAGTTGGAAAGTTAAAATAATCCATTCATTGGCGAGGCGCTTTGCGCCCGCCGCCAACGCCGGGGGATGAAGTCCCCCGGCTAGAAACAGCGCCCCTGCGGGGCTAGTACACGAAGGCCGAAATGATTGTACGGTTTGCTATGCTAATGCGCCGCGCCGGTTGTGCGATCCGGCGCACTTCTCCCGCCCAACCCGCCGGATCGCATATCCGGCTGGGCGCAAGCGCAAGCAGCCAACTATACAATGACTTACGCCTCCTTGTACTAGCCGGATTTATCCGGCGCTGTTTTGTAGCCCGGCGACTTCATCGCCGGGCGGACGTGGCAAACGTTTCCAACCGAAATTGGACACACCCAGACGATTTATCGCCGTGGTCTGCGTGATTACTCTCCCTTTCTCTTTTGCCCCCATGCCTCGCATTCGCGTTCCCAAAGTCAAAATCTGCGGCCTGACCAACTTCGATGACGCAGCCGCCGCCGTCGAAGCTGGCGCCGATCTGCTGGGCTTCATCTTCTACGAAGGCTCGCCCCGTTTCGTCGAAGCGGAACAGGTCAAGGAGATCATCGACGAACTCCATCGCGTCTATCCCGTCGAGCCCGAAAAACCGCGTTATCGCACCGTTGGCGTGTTCGTCGACCGCCCGGCGGCCTATGTCGCGGTGATCATGGCGCTGGCGGGCCTGGATTGGGCCCAGCTTAGCGGCAATGAGCCCGTTTCGGTGCTGAAACAGCTCAAAAAACGGGCCTACAAAGCCATCCGGCCCCGCACCTATGCCGAGGCGGACGCCGAAGCCAGCTTCTACGCCGCGCTCTCGCCCCGGTTTGGCCCGAGATTGCTCATCGACGCCTATCGCCCGGGCGAATACGGCGGCACGGGTCAGCGCGCGGACTGGCGGATCGCCGAACAACTGGCGCGGCTGCGCAGCATCATCCTGGCGGGGGGCCTCACCCCCGATAACGTGGCTGAGGCCGTGCGCACTGTGCGGCCCTGGGGCGTGGATGTAAGCTCGGGCGTGGAAAAAGCGCCCGGGGTCAAGGATCACGACGCCATCCGGGCCTTTGTGCGCAACGCCAAATCGGCGCTGCAAACCGATGCGGCGACATAACGAAGCGCGCAAGGCTCTGAATCGCTACCAAAGGAACCTGTCAGGTTCATTCAAACGAAAACGACCTTGGCAATTACATTGCCTCTCATAAATCAATCCCGAGGTTTTTATGGATAAGAAAATCCCTGTTGGAATCATCGGCGCCACCGGCGCAGTGGGCCAGCGTTTTATCTCCCTGCTGGCCCGACATCCCTGGTTCGAGATCACCGACCTGCTGGCTTCGCATCGCTCTGCGGGGCGGCGCTATGGCGATGTGGTCAAATGGATTTTACCCGATCCCCTGCCCGCCAGCATCGCAGACCTGCGCGTGCGTCAGGCGGACGCGGGCGAAGCGGACGCCCGGGTGCTGTTCTCCGCCCTCCCCGCATCGGACGCCCGCACGCTGGAGCCTCTCTTCGCCTCCAAAGGCCACTACATCTTCTCCAACGCCTCCGCTTTCCGCATGGATGAAAACACGCCCCTGGTCATCACCGAGGTCAACCCCGAGCACCTGGACATGATCCCGCATCAGCAAAAACGCCGCAACTGGGACGGCTTCATCGTATGCAACGCCAACTGCACCACCACCCATCTGGTGGGCGCGCTGCATCCGCTGCATCTGGCCTTTGGCGTCGAGAAGGCGTTCGTGGCCACGCTGCAGGCCGCGTCGGGCGCGGGCTATCCCGGCATCCCCTCCCTGGACCTCATCGATAACGTGGTTCCGCACAGCTACGGCGAGGAGGAGAAAGTGGAGACCGAGCCACGAAAAATCATGGGCGATTACGCGGATGGCCGGTTCCAGTTCGCCGAGATGACCATCTCAGCCCATTGTCACCGCGTGCCCGTGGTGGATGGGCACACTGAGGCCGTCTCGGTGGCCCTGGGCCAATCGGTCTCCCGCGACGACATCATCGACGCCTTCCGCAGCTACCGTCAACTGCCCCAGACCCTGGGGCTGCCCAGCGCGCCCGATCCCGCGGTGGTCGTGGTGGCGGGCGAGCATCGTCCACAGCCCCGGTTGGATCGCATGGCCGGCCGCGGCATGGCCACGGTGGTGGGCCGCATCCGTCCCTGCAATCTGCTGGACTGGCGCTTCTCGTTGCTGGGACACAACACCATCCGCGGCGCCGCGGGCGGCTCCATCCTCAACGCCGAGCTGATGGCGTATTGGGGCAGGCTGTAGGCGCTGACTGGCGGCCTGACGTAACTACTAACGTAGCCCTGTTCACTCAACACGGATACGAGGAAACACGGATAAAATCTTTTTTGAACGCCTTCGTGACTTCGTTTCCTTCGGGTCTTCGTGGCAAAAGAGGACGATTGGGGCCAACGACCTTAGCAGTTACGGCTTGGCGCAAATTGGGCGGCATGTCGCTTCTCCACCGAAACGAGCGTCAAACGTCATGCGTCAAACGTCAAGTCGCTATTGGCGCCGGGATTTCCCCTCTGACGTTTTACGTTTGACGTTGTAACTGCCAAGGTAGTCTGTCTGTTTTCGGTGGCTTGGCTTCTGCTGCGGCAGGCCCCCCCTCGCTCCCCCCCGCAAGCGGGAGGGATGACCTCTCCGCCTGCAAAA
>JALWDV010000681.1 GCA_027036755.1 Anaerolineae bacterium | reverse complement strand
TGATTAATGATTGGCTGTACTGAAAAAACCTTCAACACGGAGGCACAGAGCGCACGGAGGGAGAAAAAGGTGAGATTTGGAGAGAAATTTCTCTGTGAACGACCACTATTTTCTCCGTGTCCTCCGTGTCTCCGTGGTGAAATGACCTTTTTGCAGTGGAGTCATGATTGATGATTAAAGATTAAAGTAGCACTGCAAGTTTGCTTATTCATCTTTAATCTTTGATCTTTAATCATTACTCATTCATCACAACGGGATATTTCCGTGCTTCTTCCACGGATTCGTATCCCGCTTGTTTTGCAGCATGTCCAATGCGTTGATGAGCCGCGGACGGGTTTCGTGGGGGAAGATGACATCGTCCACAAAGCCCCAAGACGCGGCGACGTAGGGGTTGGCGAATTTCTGGCGGTATTCTTCCACCAGTCGGGCTTTTTCGGCTTCGGGGTCTTCGGCTGCGGCCAGTTGGCGGCGGTAGATGATCTTGACTGCGCCATCGGGCCCCATGACCGCGATCTCGGCCGAGGGCCAGGCGAAGACCAGATCGGCCCGAATGTGGCGCGAGTTCATCACGTCGTAAGCGCCGCCATAGGCTTTGCGGGTGATGACGGTGATCTTGGGCACGGTGGCTTCGCTGAACGCGTAGAGTAGTTTGGCTCCGTGCAGGATGATGCCGCCGTGCTCCTGGGCGGTGCCAGGCATGAAGCCGGGCACGTCCTCGAAGACCACCAGGGGGATGTTGAAGGCGTCGCAGAAGCGGACGAACCGGGCGGCCTTGGTCGAGGCTCCGATATCCAGCACGCCCGCCAGCACCAGCGGCTGTTGTGCGATGACGCCCACGCTGCGTCCGCCCAGGCGGGCGAAGCCCACCAGGATGTTCTGGGCGAAATGCTCGTGCACCTCGAAGAAGATGCCGTCATCCACCACCCGCCTGATGACCTCTTTCATGTCGTAGGGCTTGTTGGGGTTGTCGGGGATGATGTCGTCCAGCTCTTTGTCCTGGCGCATGGGGTCATCGGTGGGCGGGACGTAGGGCGGGTCTTCGAGATTGTTCTGGGGGATGTAGGTGAGAAGCTGCTGGGCCAGGAAGAGCGCGTCCTCCTCGCTTTTGGCCACGAAATGGGCGACGCCGCTCTTGCGGGCGTGGGTGTAGGCCCCGCCCAGCTCTTCGAAGGTCACATCCTCGTGGGTCACAGTCTTGACCACCTCGGGCCCGGTGATGAACATGTAGGAGGTTTTATCCACCATGATGATGAAATCGGTGATGGCGGGCGAATAGACCGCGCCGCCCGCGCACGGCCCCATAATCAAGGAAATCTGGGGGATCACGCCCGAGGCCAGGGTGTTGCGCAGGAAAATATCTGCATAGCCGCCCAGCGAGACGACGCCTTCCTGGATGCGGGCGCCGCCGGAATCGTTGAGACCAATGACGGGCGCCCCGTTCTTCATGGCCATTTCCATGATCTTGACGATCTTTTCGGCGTGGGTTTTGGAAAGTGAGCCGCCGAACACGGTGAAATCCTGAGAAAAGACGTACACCAATCGCCCGTTGATGGCTCCATAACCGGTGACGACGCCGTCGCCCAGGGGGCGGTTCTTCTCCAGCCCGAAATCGTGGGTGCGGTGCTGCACATAAGCGTCGATTTCGCGAAAAGAGCCTTTATCCAACAGGAGTTCCAGACGTTCGCGGGCGGTCATTTTGCCCTTTTCGTGTTGACGGCGAATGCGTTCTTCGCCGCCTCCCAGAAGCGTCTTTTCCCGCATTTTGCGGAGCAATTCGATCCGTTCTTTGTTGGTGCTCATGCCCTGTTTCTCGTTGAGTGATGAGAGGTGCTGCGTCTGGTCGTCGCCAACATGCCACATTGGATGCCGGGCGGATGTCGGTTCAATTATAGTCGATGTGGCAATGAAAACAGGAATTTTGCCGTAACTTTCTGACGCGTCTTCCTTTTTCCGTCCACCGATAAAACACCGAGCGCCCCATTTTGACGCGTCTACAACTTGATAACGCCCAGCAGCGCCAGAATGGTGATGAGAATGGGTTGGTGAATCAGGTAAATGAGCAGGGAGTTCTGGCCCGCCAGCGCCAGCCAGCGCATGGGCGCAAAACGCGACCAATCGGGCGGCGAAAAGGCCCGTTTGCCCTCAGGATAAAGCATGTTCCCCAGAAAAACGCCGATGAGAACCACGCCCAGCCAGGGGATGACCGGGAAGTAGTCGAACGCGGGATGGGGCTTCTGGATCATCCCCAGCCATTCCAGCCAGGGGATGTCGTGTCGCCAGGAAGTGACTCGGGGCAGGAGGAGCAGAACGACGCCCAGGATCAGGTTGAGCCAACGAAATCGTAGGAAGGGATAGGCCAGGATGATTGCAACGCCGATGAAGTGCAGGATGCCGAATCGCACGTAGCCGGAGGGCAGATAGAAAAAGGTGACCAGGCTGACGACCATGCCCCACGAGAAGATGACCACGCCCCGCAGGAAGAAAGGCCGGAAGCGCAGGGA
>JALWDV010000680.1 GCA_027036755.1 Anaerolineae bacterium | reverse complement strand
ACTAGCCCCGCAGGGGCGCTGTTTCTAGCCGGGGGACTTCATCCCCCGGCGCTGGCGGCGGGCGCGAAGCGCCCCGTTAATGAATGGATTATTTTAACTTTCCAACTCATTTGGGACGCACCCAAATCCAAAAGAACCAGTTTTGCTCTTGTTCACGCAGCATGGTACAATTGTATCGCATGGAGGTGTCATCATGACTGAATATGTCACAACAAACATCCGATTACCTAAACAATTGTATCGTGACATCAAGCGTCTCGCTGCTGAAAAAGATAAAAGCATGGCTCAGGTGTTGCGTGAAGCCGCTGTGCAATACATCACCTCTTCGGAAGTCGCCCGTCAATTGCCGGACGAGGATGACGATGATCCTTTATGGCTGATAGGTACAGATCCGGTGGATTTAGGATTGACGGACGCCTCTGTCAATCACGATGTGTATCTTTACGGACCGCTTTCGGAATCAGCAAAGGCTGAAACCGAAGAGGGCTGAAACCGAAGAAGGATGAAACAACTTTTCATCGACGCCTCAGCCTGGCTGGCCCTGGAATCAAGCAAGGATCAATATCACGATATTGCTTTGGCCTTTGCCCAAAAGGAGGCCAGACAATTCCAGTGGGTGACGACGAACTGGATTTTGTCAGAAACAGTGACGCTGCTACGCAGACGAGCCAATCACGCCGTCGCCATCCGGTTTATGGAGCGCTTGCGGGCCAGTAAGAAACTGCGAATTGTGCGAATTGAAACACCACATGAGGAGTTGGCATGGGTGATTTTCAAACGCTACAATGATAAAGATTTCGGATTTGTGGATTGCACCAGCTTTGCCGTAATGGAGATTCATGGCATCAATCACGCATTCACCTTCGATCATCACTTCCGTCAATTCGGGTGCGACACACTCCCCGACATTCATTCCACCGAGGTAAAACATGGATCGAAAAGCACGCGTACTCGTCGCCAAGCCGGGCCTGGATGGCCATGACCGCGGGGCCAAGATCATCGCCCGGGCCCTGCGCGATTCCGGCTACGAAGTCATCTACACCGGCATCCGTCAGACCCCCGACATGATCGCAGAGGCTGCGCTGCAAGAGGATGTGGACGTGGTGGGGCTCTCCATCCTTTCGGGCGCGCACATGGCCCTGGTGCCGCGCGTCATCGAGAAGCTGAAAGAACTGGGCATGGGGGATGTAGTGGTGCTGGTGGGCGGCATCATCCCCGATGAGGATGTGCAGGCCCTGAAAGATATGGGCGTGGCCGGCGTTTTCGGGCCCGGCACCCTCACGCCGGAGATCGTCGAGACCATCGAAAAGGCGCTGGGGCGGGAGTTGGCGTAGTCATGGATTTGACCACAGTTTCCGGTCTCACCGAGGCCGTGCAGGCGGGCAACCGCCGGGCCCTGGCCCGGGTCATCTCACACATCGAAAACAACACCGAGCTGGCCATGCCTTTGCTCACCGCGCTCTATCCCCGCTCGGGCAAGGCGCACGTCATCGGCGTCACTGGCGCGCCGGGCACCGGCAAATCCACCCTGGTCAATGCGCTGGCGGGCGTTTATCGCCGGAATGATCTCACCGTGGGCGTCATCGCCATCGATCCCACCAGCCCCTTCAGCGGCGGCGCGCTGCTGGGAGATCGGGTGCGGATGCGGGACCTGGCGGGCGATCCGGGCGTATTCATCCGCTCGATGGCCACCCGGGGCAGCCTGGGCGGGCTGGCGCAAGCCACGGCCGATGTGATCATGGTGCTGGACGCCGCGGGCTTCGACCGCATCATCATCGAGACCGTGGGCGTGGGCCAGAGCGAGGTGGAGATCGCCAGCGCCGCCTACACCACCGTAGTGGTGGAAGCGCCAGGTCTGGGCGACGAGGTGCAGGCCATCAAAGCGGGCGTGCTGGAGATCGCCGACATCTTCGCGGTGAACAAAGCGGATCGCGATGGCGCTGACCGCACGGTCATGGCCCTGAAGATGATGCTGAATCTGGGCGTTCCCGAGAAATTCCAGGTGATGCACCATGGCCGCATGTTGCCCGTGAATCTGCCCAAGGCGGAGAACCTGCCCCAGGGCTGGACGCCGCCCGTGATCAAAACAGTCGCCGTCTCGGGCGAAGGAGCGGATACGCTGTTCGAGGCCATCGAGAATCACCGACTCTATCTCGAGCAGAGCGGCGGACGAATCTTGCGGGATCGCCTGCGGGCCGCCACCGAATTGCGCATGATCCTGCGGGATTATCTGCTGGAAGACCTGCTCGCCCGCACAGAGCCCGCAACACTGGAAGCGCTGGTGGAGGCTGTGGCCCGCCGCGAGCTCGATCCATATACCGCGGTGCGTCAGCTTGTGAGCGAAAACAACGGATGATTTTGGGGGGATGGCGAATTCCGTGGGATAATGACGCCGGCGTTATTTCCACCTATTCCCTTGGTGACTGCTAACGTATGCCAGTTGGTTGTCTTCCTTCACACAAACCTGACAGGTTCTCGCAATCTTGGCGGCAGGATGTGCGGTTTTCAGCCAGAAACGAAGCGTGCAAGGCTCTGAATCGCTGCAAAAGGAACCTGTCAGGTTAATTCAATCGAAAACGACATTATCAGTTACTTTCCTTGTCTCATTATGATCATTCGACGTCTGTCGTCTCTGGAGGCACCCATGTCTGAAGGCCTGTATGGCGAACTCGCCGTGGTCAGCGGCTCCTGTCACCCTCAACTTGCCGAAGAGATTTGCGATTATCTGCGGATAAGGCCCACGCCCATCCGTATCAAGAAGTTTCCCAACGAAAACATCTTTGTCCAGCTTCAGCAGAGCGTTCGGGGCAAGGATGTTTTTCTTATTCAACCATTGGGGCGCCCGGTCAACGATATGGTGATGGAGCTGCTCATCACCATCGACGCGCTGCACCGGGATAGCGCCGGGCGCATCACGGCCGTCGCTCCCTACTACGCCTACGGTCGCACCGACAAGAAGGATCAGCCGCGGGTGCCCATCACCGCCCGATTGCTGGCGGACCTCATTACCGTGGCCGGTGCGGATCGTTTTCTCACCATCGATCTGCACGCGGGCCAGATCCAGGGCTTCTTCACCATCCCCACCGACGAGCTGACGGCCCGCTATCTCTTCATCGATTACGTGAAGAGCAGACGCCTGAACCGGAATGCAGTGGTGGTGGCTCCTGATGTGGGGGCGGTGCGCCGGGCCCGGAATTTCGCCCACGCGCTCAATCTCCCCCTGGCCATCATCGAAAAGCGCCGCAGTCTGGATGGCGGTAAAACGGAGATGTTCAATCTCATTGGCGATGTGCAGGGCCTGACTTGCATGCTCATCGATGACGAAATCGACACTGCGGGCACATTGACGCAGGCCGCCCATTTCATTCGTCAGGCGGGAGCCACCAACATCTACGCCTTCGCCACCCACGCCGTCTTCTCAGACCCTGCGGCGGAACGCCTAGGCGGCTCGCCCATCGATCATCTGGTGGTCACCAACAGCCTGCCCATCCCCGAAGAAAATAAACAAATCATCGGCGATAAACTGGAAGTGCTGAGCGTAGGCCCGTTGCTGGGAGAAACCATTCATCGCATCCACCAGGGCGTCAGCGTGGGCGCGATGTTTCAGACGTGAATCAGTGCAACTACCTCGACAATGTCACATTACGTCATTCAACAATTTCAAATGGGTGCGTCCCATTTCGGTTGGAAGCGTTTGCTACGTCCACCCGGCGATGAAGTCGCCGGGCTACAAAACAGCGCCGGATAAATCCGGCTAGCCCCGCAGGGGCGCTGTTTCTAGCCGGGGGACTTCATCCCCCGGCGCTGGCCGCGGGCGCGAAGCGCCCCGTTAATGAATGGATTATTTTAACTTTCCAACTCATTTGGGACACACCCAAATGGTTGGAGCTTGCTAACCTCCCTATCCCCAGCTTTGCCTGTGCTTTCCCATGACGCAACGCATCCTCGTCGTTGATGATGATCGCCAGATCGTCCGACTGATTCGCTCTTATCTGGAACAAAATGGTTTCGAGACCCTGGTTGCCTACGAGGGGACCGAAGCCCTGCACCTCATTCGTTCAGCGAAACCCGATTTGGTGGTGTTGGACCTGATGCTGCCAGGGCTTGATGGCTGGGAGATCACGCGGATCGTGCGGAGCGATCCGACCATCAATGCGACGCCCATCATCATGCTCACCGCACGGGTGGAGGACACCGATCGAATCGTGGGGCTGGAGATGGGCGCAGATGATTACATCTCCAAGCCATTCAATCCACGCGAGTTGGTGGCGCGAGTGCGGGCGGTGCTGCGTCGGGCGCAAGGAGGCCCACGCCCCACCCCCATGCTGGAAGTTGGACCTATCCGTATGGATGAAGAGCGGCATGTGGTGACCATGGAAGGACGCGTGTTGGACCTGACGCCTACGGAATATGAGTTGCTCAAATTGCTTATGAGTTATCCGGAACGAGCTTTCACTCGGATGGAGATGATCGATCAGGCTTTGGGGTATGCGTATGAGGGGATGGAGCGCACCATCGATAGTCACATTAAAAATTTGCGCAAGAAGTTGGGGATTCCCAAGGGCCAACCAGGCTATATTGAAACCGTCTACGGGGTGGGTTACCGCCTGACGAGGGAAGCATGAGAAAACTTTGGATGCGCCTGGGATTGGCCTTTGTTGCGGTGGCTCTGTCGTCTATTGCTGCGGTGGGCATCTTGGCCAATTATCAACTCACGGCGGGCTTTCATCGTTATGTGGTCCGAAATCAGATGGATCAATTCCTCTTGCCCACTCTGATGGACTATTACCAGGAGCAGGGAAGTTGGGAAGGCGTGGAGTCGGTTTTTCAGCGTCTGCCCAGACATCAACGGGGAAAGGGGGCGGATCACGGCAACACCCATCATTATGCACTGGCCGATGCGTCGGGTCGCGTGGTCTATGATGAAACTGGCAGCGCACCGGCCAGTTTGTCGGCCGCCCAAAAGCGTCGAGCCATTCCCTTGGTTGTCGGTGAGCAAACGGTGGGATATCTGCTGGCAACACCGGGCGAAAACGAACGTCTGGACCGGGCGGAACGTGCTTTCCTGGATTTGATCACCCAATCTTTGATTTGGGCAGGGCTATTAGCCGCGGTTCTGGCCCTGGTTTTGGGCTTTTTTGTGGCCCGCCATGTATCAGCTCCCCTTTCGCAACTGGCTCGCGCGGCCCGATCCCTTTCTCAAGGAGACCTCAGCCAGCGGGTGCCTATCTCGGGCAGTGAGGAAATCTCCGAAGTTATGACCGCTTTCAATGAGATGGCTCAGGAACTGGAGCGGTCGGAGACCCTAAGCCAGCAGATGATCGCGGATATCGCCCATGAACTACGCACTCCGCTGACTGTCATCCAGGGAAATCTTCAGGCCCTGTTGGATGAGATCTACCCCCTGACCCAGGAGGAGATCGCTCAGGTCTACGATGAAACCTTGACTCTGGCCCGGCTGGTGGAGGATTTGCGGGCTTTGACCCAGGCCGAGGCAGGGCAACTGAGTCTGCATCCCACTGAGGTCGATATCGCTGCGCTTATCGCCCAGGCTGAAGCGGTCTTTCAGGATGCGGCCAGAGAAAAGGGTATCCGCCTGGAAACAGACCTCGCCCCTGGGCTTCCGCCCCTTTGGGCTGACCCCGATCGCATTCGCCAGGTGCTCTACAATCTTCTTTCCAATGCCCTGCGTCACACGCCTGCCAGGGGCGTGGTACAGATAATCACTCGGCTGGCTGCTTTGCCTGATGGACAGAAAGGAGTGGAAATCGCAGTGTTGGATACAGGCCCCGGCCTGACTTCTGAGGAACAGGCCCAAGTGTTCGAACGGTTTTGGCGGGCGGACATGTCCCGCTCACGGGATCGGGGAGGATCGGGCCTGGGGCTCACCATTGCCCGCTACTTGGTCGAGGCGCAAGGGGGCGTCATCGGGGTGGAATGCCCGCCGGGTCAGGGAGCTCGCTTCTGGTTTATCTTGCCTGCTACTCCAAAGGGGATTGAAAACGCATGAGTGGCGTGGGGCATGTCAATAATCATGGGACTTGGCTTTCCTGAAAAAAGGCCACGAAGACATAAAGATACGAAGGCGCGAAGAAAAAAGATAAGGTCTGGAGAGAATTTTCTCCGTGAACCCCTTAATTTTTCTCTGCGTCCTCCGTGTCTCCATGTTGAAAAACCTTTGGGTGCGTCCTGTTTCGGTTGAAGAGACGTAACGCTGTTCTGGCCGACTGAAGTCGGACTCTTCAGGCCTGCGGCCGCAAAGGGGGCCTGCGCCCCCTGCGTCAGCAAAGTTGTTGGAGTCGGCGAAGGCCGACTTCGCGGCGCAAAGCGCCTAAAGTGACCGAGTTCACTCGGCCAATGCGCCCGGCTAGCGCCAACTCGTTTAGGACACACCCAAAACCTTTTTGCAGTGCATCCGTGGGACTTCAATTCTGGACATGGGAGCTGAGAAGTGGGGAATATGTGCATCTCCACAAGATCTCCACATTTCCTCCTGAATTTCTCCAAACTTTGAAGGTAAACTGAGGTCAAGCTAGAGCCTGTTATGAACTTCTTGTCAAATTCTAATCGTTTTCCTATCATCCACCTTTCGATTTGCCGCGGATGACGCTGAAAAATCGGAGCATCGCGGATTTTCGCGGAAAAAATCCTTTTTCAATCCAAAAAAACCGCGGAAATCCGCCGCATCCGCGTTATCAGCGGCGAATCCCACGGGCGGATGGTGTGAATTCTCGTTTTGACGAGGCCAGAGTGCATAACAGCTTCTAAAGGAGATGGGGTCACACCCCGATGACACCTCCTATCAACCTACCACGATAACCCTTTATCTTCATGGAGGATAATCATGACGAAACATACGAAAACCTTTATTGCAACCATGGCGGTCGGCGCACTGGCGCTGACCCTGGCAGCCTGTGGCGTGCCTGTAGAGGCAGGCAACACGGAGATGAGTACGAATGCAGCGCCCGTTGTTCAGCAAGCAACGACGCCTCCCCTAAACTCTTTGCAACAAGGCGAGGAACACGGCCAGGAAGCCCACGGTGCGGAAGGCCATGGCGAAGCTAAGGGGCTCCATGCTCAGGATATCACCACCAATCTGCCGCCAGCAGGCGAGGTGGACGATCAGGAGATCGCAGACCTATTGTGGATGCGTGAGGAAGAGAAGCTGGCCCGGGACGCGTACCTCACCCTGGGCGAACAGTGGAACCTGCAGGTCTTCGAGCATATCAGCCAGTCTGAACAACATCACATGGACGCGATTGCAGTCCTTCTCGACCGGTACGACATAGAAGACCCTGTGGGCGACAACCCGGTAGGCGTCTTCACCAACCCCGAACTGCAAGCGCTGTATGATAAACTCATTGAACAGGGCGGTCAGTCCCAGGCGAATGCTATCCTCGTGGGCGGCGCCATCGAGGAGATCGACATCCAGGACCTGGAAAAAGCCACTGCGGATACGGGCAATGCCGACATCCAGCAGGTGTATAACAGTCTGATGTCCGGTTCTAAGAACCACTTGCGGGCCTTCTCCCGCACCTACGAAATGGTGACCGGCGAAACCTACACCCCGCAATACCTGGACCAGGCCGCCTATGACGCCATCATGGCGGGCAGCAATGGCCACGGACAGGACGGCCACAGTCAGGGCAAGCATGGTCATGGCCAGGGCAAAGGTGACCATGGACAGAAGAAAGGCGGCCATGGTCAAGGTCAGGGCGGCCACGGCCGAGGACAAGGCTGCAATGGTCAGGCTATCCAACGCACTGTCATCTCCAGTTAGCATAACACCCTCTTCAACTTCAAATCCCTCCTTCCTTTCCACCCATCGGGCCGCGAACCAACTCCAGCCCGATGGGCTTTTTTGTTCTGTTCCGATCGCGGGAGCGCAGCGGCCGAAAGGTGCGACGCACTTGAGCCTGCGGTAAGTGCGTCGCACCTGGGAGATTCCTCCTTCCTGCAATCGTCGGAATGACGCAACCAGGAATTTTCGCCCGCATCGGCGAACTGCCTGCCAAGATGATTGATCCCAATCGTCCTTTTTGCCACGAAGATACGAAGGCGATAAAGATGCTACGCATCTTCCGAGACTATGCTCAGAAGATGTGGCCCCTGCGGGGCAGGTCGCAAGTGCTACGTGATTTCGCCGACAGCGCTGAACCTGCCACCTGACAAAATTGGCACGCTTCCTTGCGGCGTGATTGACGTTCGATAGGATGCCTGCTATACTTGGGCGCATCATTTCTTACAATGTCCTTTCTGCCATCATTCAAGGAGCCACTGATGTTCGATTATCAATCGTTGTTCGATCTATCGGGGAGGAGTGCGCTTGTGGTGGGCGCTGGCAGCGGCATAGGTCAGGCTTCGTCCGAGGCTTTGGCCGCGCACGGCGCTCGCGTGTTCTGCGCCGATGTCAATCTTCCTGCGGCTCAGGAGACCGCTTCCGCCATCCAGGAGGCGGGCTTTCAGGCCCAGGCCCTGCACATGGACATCACCGAGCCCCAAAGCATAGCTCAGGGACTGGAACAGACCGGGCCGGTGGATGTCCTCGTCTCGACGCCCAGCATCAACGTGCGCAAGCCCCTGCTGGATTACACGCCCGAGGAGTTCGACCGGGTGGTTAATCTTAACCTGAAGGGCACATTCCAGGTGACGCAGGCCGTGGCCCGGGGCATGGCCGAACAGGGACGGGGCAGCATCATCGTCTTTTCCAGCATCCGTTCGCAAGTGGTTGAGCCGGGCCAGGGCGTCTACGCCGCGACCAAGGCGGGCGCGTTGCAAATGGTGCGCACGCTGGCCGCGGAACTGGCCCAGCGCGGCGTGCGGGCCAATCTCATCGGGCCGGGCGTGGTGGAAACGCCTCTCACCGCCCAAATCAAGCAGCATCCCGCGTGGTATGAAGCATACGCCCGGCGCAACGCGTTGGGCCGATGGGCCAAACCCCATGAGATCGCGGGCGCAGTGGTCTATCTCGCATCCGACGCCAGCTCTTATGTCACCGGAACCATCCTCTTCGTGGATGGCGGTTGGCTGGCCATCGACGGTCGTTTCGATCCCCCGCTGCCCAAGAGCTGACGCCGTGAGTGACCCCATCCTGCGCCTCGAAAACGTCCATTTTCAATATCAAAGAGAGGGTGAAGAAATGGTGCAGGCGCTGAAAGGCGTCGATTTGACCGTGGAGCCAGGAGAGTATGTGGTCATTTTGGGCCACAACGGATCAGGTAAATCCACCCTGGCCAAGCACCTGAACGCGTTGCTCGTTCCCACCGAAGGGGACGTGTGGGTGAATGGCTGGAACACCCGGGACCGCGACCATCTGCAAGACATACGCTCTACGGTGGGCATGGTGTTTCAATCGCCCGATAACCAGATCGTGGCCACAGTGGTGGAAGAGGATGTGGCCTTTGGGCCCGAGAATATGGGGCTGCCGCACGAGGAGATCGTGCAGCGGGTGAATTGGGCCCTGGATGTGGTGGAGATGAGCGAATTCCGCTATCGCCCACCCCATCGCCTTTCGGGCGGCCAGAAACAGCGGGTGGCTATTGCCGGAATGCTGGCCATGCGCCCTCAGGTGCTGGTGCTGGATGAATCCACCGCCATGCTGGACCCCATCGGCCGGCAAGAGGTGTTGGAGCTGGCGCATCGCCTCAACCGGGAGGAGGGGGTGACCATCGTCGCCATCACCCACTTCATGGAAGAGGCCGTGGAGGCGGATCGGATCGTAATCATGGCCGATGGCCGCATTCAGTTGGAGGGAATCCCGCGCGAGATTTTCACCCAGACCGAGGCTCTGCAAGCCCTGCACATGGAGCCGCCCCTCGTCACCCGCCTGGCCCTGGCCATGCGCCAGACCAATCCCCAATTCCCCGGCGATCTGCTCACCCTGGATGAACTGATAACCGCGCTGAAAGCGCATTGGCGCGTTCCCGCGCCAGTCCTGCCCGACGCCCGCAAGGCTGACTCGTCTCCTCAAGAGGCCATTATCCGCTATGAGGATGTGGGGCGTTATTACATGCGGGGCACCCCGCTGCAGGTGAAAGCCATCGAGCATGTGAACATGCACGTGACGCGCGGGGAGATTTTGGGCGTCATCGGTCACACCGGCAGCGGCAAATCCACCATCATCCAACACGCCAACGCGCTGATTCGCCCTCACGAGGGCCGGGTGCTCGTCTTCGGCGAGGACACTCGGGACGAAAAGACCAATGCTCGCGCTCTGCGCCGCCGGGTGGGATTGGTGTTTCAGCAGCCAGAACGCCAGCTTTTCGAGCGGTTCGTAGGAGATGATGTAGCCTTTGGCCCGCGCAACCTGGGGCTCTCGCGCGAGGAGGTGCGGGAGCGGGTGCGGCGGGCTATGGCCGTGGTGGGGCTGGGCTTCGATGAATTCAAGGATCGCATGACCTTCAGCCTTAGCGGCGGAGAGATGCGTCGCGTGGCCCTGGCCGGCATCCTCTCTCTGGAGCCGGAGGTGCTGGTGTTGGACGAACCCACCGCGGGGCTGGATCCCGAAGGTCGGGCCCAGTTGCTGGAGCGTCTGTTGTCCTGGCGAGAACAGGGCGAAACCCTGGTCATGGTCTCTCATAACATGGACAATCTGGCCGAACTGGCGGATCGGTTGTATGTCATCGCTCGCGGCACAGTGTTAGCCGAGGGAACGCCGGAGGAGATATTCGCCCAGGTGGAACGCCTGCAAGAGGAGGGCTTGAATGCGCCCGTGGTCACCCAGGTGATGCAATCTCTGGCAAACGAGGGGCTGCTGCCGCCCGAAGCTACGCATATCCACCGTTTCGATGAAGCGGTTCACCTGCTGAGAGGGATGATCTGATGGAAGATTTTGAATTGTTGCGTAATGTCACCATTGGGCAATACATTCCCACCGGCTCGATCATCCACCGGTTGGATCCGCGGGCGAAGATATTGGCCGCGACTTTTCTCATCCTCGCCATTTCCTTCACCCCCTCCATCCTTGCCAACTTTCTGATGATGGCGGTCATCTTGGGCATCGCCTGGCTGGCCCGCATCGAATTTCGCTATCTTCTGCGAGGCTTTTTGCTGGGGTTGCCCATCCTCATCTTCATTTTCGTCACCCAGTTTTTGTTTATGGGGCGAGTCGAACCCGCGGGTCATGTCTTCTTTCAGTTGGGCTGGTTTCGCATCACCCAACGCAGCCTCTACATCATCATCCTCAGCGGCCTGCGTCTTATCTCCTTCGTCTTCCTCACCAGTCTCATCACCATGACCGCCACCACCACCGAACTCACCCACGGCGTCGAGCATCTGCTGCGGCCTTTCCGTCGCCTGGGCGTTCCTTCTCACGAACTGGCGCTCATCCTCATGGTGGCGCTGCGATTTGTGCCCACCCTGGCCGAGGAGATGGAAGACATTATGAAAGCCCAGGCCAGCCGGGGAGCGGATATCGGCGGTCGACGCATGTGGCGGCCCGATAGAGCGGCCAAGGCTTATCTGCCTCTGATCGTGCCCCTCTTTTTGAACGCCTTTCGCCGGGCCGAGGAGTTGGTCTATGCGATGGAGGCCCGCGGTTATGTTGGCGGCGGCGGTCGCACCCACTTCATTCAACTCAAGAGCCGCGGCCTCGATTACGCGGTGATCCTGGCCGCGTTCGTGGTCATGCTGCTTATGTTGCTCATTCCCTGGCCATCGATCTTCGGGATATTTTTCTGAAGCAACTATTCCGAAAATAGATCTCACGCAAAGCCGCCAAGGCGCAAAGGAAAAAAGAAGAGGTGCGACGCACTTGAGCCTGCTGTAAGTGCGTCGCACCTGAGAGATTCCTCCTCCCTGCGGTCGTCGAAATGACGTAACCAGGGATTTTCGCCCGCATCGGCGAGCTGTTTCTCGTGTCACCACAGGCCCTAAACGCTCACACGGATTCATCTTATGATTACGGCAATCGAACAATCTGTTCTTTCCCACATCGACGACGACGAACTCATCCGCTGGGTGCAAGAACTGACTCGTATTCCCAGCGTGTGGCGACCCGAACAGGGTGAAGGCGAGGAGGCCGCGGCCCGCTGGGTGGAGGCCCGCTGTCAAGAAATGGGGCTGGAAACTCATTTTCAGGAGGTGACGCCCGGGCGGCCCAACGTCATCGCCATTTATGGTCAAAATCAGGGCCCCACCCTCATGTTCGAGGGCCACACAGATGTGGTCACCGAGGGCGATCCCGACTTGTGGACGTATCCGCCTTTCGCCGCCGAAATCCATGATGGCCGCATCTATGGCCGCGGGGCCAATGACATGAAGGCGGGCCTGGTGGCGGCCATGATCGCCACGAAAGCCATCGTCCAGAGCGGGGTGAAGCTGAAGGGAAACATCCTCATCGGCGCTCTTTGCGATGAAGAAAGCGGGATGATCGGCGTCAAGGATTTCGTGGCTCGGGGCTGGGCCGATCAGGTGGATGCAGCCATTATCTGCGAACCCGAGGAAAATCATCTCTGCATCGCCCAAAAGGGCGTCATGTGGATTCACGCTTTCATCTACGGGGTGATGGCGCATGGCGCCATGCCTCTCACGGGCAAGAACAGCGCGTATCCCATGGCCCGTTTCCTCACGCAGGTCGAGGCGCTGGAGGCCGAGGAGATCGCTCGGCATGGAACGTATCCTCATCTGGGACAACCCAGCATCGCCCCCACCATTCTGCTTTCGCCCCCGCGGGGGCAGGGCGAGCCTCAGAACAATGTCATGCCTCGCGCGACCGAGGTGGTTCTCGACTTTCGGCTTATTCCGGGCCAGGACCCCGACGCCCTGGCCGCCCGCATCGAGGCCCTGTTGCAAGAGGCCACCGCGGGGGATGAGCGTTTGAGCTATGAGATGCGCGTGCTGGAGGTGCGTCCGCCCACCGCCACCGATCCGGCTGAGCCGGTGGTGACGGCGCTGGATGGGGCTTATCGCGATCTTACGGGCCAGGCGCCCATCTATGGCGGCGTGCCCGGCTCCACCGATGGCACCATCCTCCATTGGAAGAAAAACATCCCTATCGTCACCTGCGGCCCGGGCGATATCCACATTCCCCACCACGTCGACGAGTGGGTGAGCATCGAGGAGATCAAGACCGCAGCCCGCATGTACGTCCTGGCCGCGTTGCGCTATCTTGGCGTAGAGGCATGAGTCGGCTCCACAGCAAAAGGTTGTTTCACCACAGAGACACGGAGGACACGGAGAAAATAGTGGCAGTTCACGGAGGAATTACTCTCCAAACCTCGCCTTTTTCTTCCTCCGTGCCCTCTGTGCCTCCGTGTTGAAGGTTTTTTCGGTATAGCCATGAGTTGGCTCCACAGCAAAAGGTTGTTTCGCCGCGCGTTGCGACGCGTTATCATCAGAAAACGCCCCATGAAAAACAGTCTTACCGACATCCCCGGCATTCTCGTAGGCCATTGGACATCTCTGGACGCGGGCACAGGGTGCACCGTGGTGTTGTGTCCGCAGGGCGCGGTGGCGGGAGTGGATGTACGCGGGGGCGCGCCCGCGACCCGCGAGACAGATTTGCTGGACCCCACCTGCACCGTGCAGAAGGTTCACGCCATCCTGCTGGGCGGAGGCAGCGCCTTTGGTCTGGCCGCCGCCGATGGCGTGATGCGTTGGCTAGAGGCGCACGGATATGGCTTCGATACGGGCGTGGCCCGGGTGCCCATCGTCTCCGCGGCCTGTCTGTTCGATCTTCCACTGGGACGCGCGGATGTGCGGCCCGGGCCCGAGGAGGGCTACGCCGCGTGCGAGGCGGCCAGCGACGCCGCCTCGGCCGAGGGCAATGTGGGCGCGGGAACCGGGGCCGCGGTGGGCAAGCTGTTGGGCTTCGGACAAGCGACCAAGGGCGGCCTGGGGTCGGCCAGCCGTCATCTTGGCGGCGGACTGGTGGTTGCTGCGCTCACTGCGGTGAATGCGGTGGGAGATGTACTCGATCCCGCCACAGGACACATTCTGGCCGGAGCCCGCAAGCCCGTGACCGGGGGATTTGTCGATTCAGAATCATTTTTGCAAAGCCTGACAGGGCAAACCATTCAGGATTTGGCTTCCAGCCGGAGCAACACGACTCTGGCTGTGGTGGCCACCAACGCGCGGCTCACCAAAGCTCAGGCTCGCCGCGTGGCGATGATGGCGCACGACGGTCTGGCGCGGGTGATTCGCCCCAGCCATCATCCTTTCGATGGAGACATCGTGTTCGTTTTGGCGACAGGCGAGGTGGAAGGCGATGTAGGCGTGCTGGGCGCGACCGCAGCCGGCGTATTGGCCGATGCTGTCGTGCGGGCTGTGCGCGCAGCCCGATCATTGCATGGGATCCCCGCGGCGCAGGACCTAACGGCCTGACCGCGTATATCCACACCTTTCTTTTCCTCATCCATCTCTTCACTCATACCCAAGGAGGTTCTCATGGAATCAGCTCTTTCGGTGCGACGCATCGTCATCACTGGCATTCTGGCGGCCATCGCCATCCTGTTGGGCGTGACCCGCATCGGGTTCATTCCCGTGCCTAATCTATCGGGCAACGCCACCATCATGCACGTGCCCGCCATCATCGGCGGCGTCATGGAAGGGCCGCTGGTGGGCCTGCTGGTGGGCGGCATCTTTGGCGTCTTCAGCTTCCTTCAGTCATCCATCCCTCTATTCAAGGATCCGCTGGTCTCGGTGTTGCCCCGGCTGTTCATCGGCGTGACCGCGTTTTACAGCTATAGGGCGCTGCGCAAGCAGAGCGAATATGTGGCGCTGGTTGTGGCGGCTGTCATCGGCACGCTGACGAATACGGTGGGCGTGCTGGGCATGGCCATGCTGCGCGGCTATCTCACCTGGGAAGCCATCATTCCCATTCTGCCGCAAGCTGTAGCCGAAGTTGTCATCGCTGCGGTGCTCACCGTGGCCGTGGTTGCCGCCTGGAAACGGATCGAGGGCGGGAAAAAGGGGTCTTCGGTCTGAAGTTCCGTTTCTAACGATCGGCTTCATTACGCAGCGTCAAGGGCCTCGGAGGTCTCGCCCGACTTCCGGGGCCTGCTGTTAGAGACTGCTTCGTAAATAGAACGCTTGCTGATCGCTGAAGGTTGGCGAAACCAGCGTCGGGCGAGTCTGCAACGAGCGTGATGCGTAATGCGTAATGCGTGAGGTCGTCACGCATCACGTATCACGTATCACGCATTACGACCGTCATTTCGAGGGAGCGCAGCGACCAAAAGATGCGACGCACTTGATACGCTTGTTTTGGTTTTGAGGATAAGTGGCGCCGATGTCCTTTTCGCAACGACTTTTGGCCCGGGTGCACATCTCGCCCGACGCGCTGGCCCGTTCGCCCGGACATGTGGCCGAGCGTTTCGAAACCGTCAGCGACGCCCTGGCTGCGACCCTGGCGCTGTTGCGCCCCCTGCCCGATGGATTAATCCAGCGGTGGCTGGCGACGCCGCGCGGACACGTGATCATCGACGCCCGGCGGCATGGCTTTGCGGCGGGCGAAAGCCTGTTTCGGGGGCGGGCCGTGCAGGATGCTGCCTGGGTGCGGCTCGCTTTGCTGGTGGATGACCCTGTGGCCTATCTCACGCCGGTCGGCGCGCTCATCGCCCGCATCAGCGGCTGGGGGCGGCCCAACGTCCGGGCGGATCAGCGCTGGCGGGATTTCGAACGCGGGGTGCAATCGGGCTTCGCCGCGGGGTATGGACGCAGCGAAGCTGCGCGAGCCGACGTGAATGCGTATCTGGCCGAGGGCGTGGCCTGGCGTCTGGCCGATCCTCGCGGCCTGAACATCGCTGATCCGCGGCTGTACAAGTTGCTGCGGGCCACGGTGTTCAGCGAGGCGTTTTGGGAGAGTGAAGATTAGAGGATGAAAATTTGGGGCATGTTTCATTCTCTGAGCGTGGTCGAGGGATTCGGACGTTTTACTTGAGCTCGCTGACAAAAGGCTTCGATACGAAAATGTCAAGATATCCAGGATTTCGTGTCGGGGCGTCAGTTGAGTCATCAAAAATTCCTTCGCAGATCAAGGGGATTTCTCACCAAAACCACCCCATGCTATAATGATGTCAACATTAATCACTTTGTGGATCGATATGCGTACAATTATTGACTCCCCCCAAGTAAACAAGCTGGCAGAGGAATTAGCCTCTTACACAGGCGAAAGCGTTCCCGAAGCCATCGCTCGCGCATTGCAGGAGCGGTTGGAACGCGAGAGGATAAAACGAGCTAAACCCTCCTCTCTGGCGGAACAAATCTTGGAAATCGGTCGGCGGTGCGCATCTCTGCCCGTGCTGGACGATCGTTCTGATGATGAAATTCTGGGGTATGATGAGCAGGGGATTTTCGAGTGATGGTCATCGATTCCTCAGCAATAATTGCCATACTGACAGGTGAACCGGAGGCTGTCTACTTCGCCCAGGCAATCGAAAAAGATACGCTCCGACTGATGTCTGCTGCATCGTGGCTGGAAACTGCTATCGTCATCGATGCTCGATTCGGGCTGCCGGGTGGTGAAGAATTTGAGAAGCTGATTCAGGTTGCACAAATCCACATCGAAGCTGTTACGTCTGAACAGGCTGCCATTGCCCGCATGGCTTATCGAAAATATGGTAAAGGACGAGGCCACCCGGCGGGATTGAATTTCGGTGATTGTTTTTCTTATGCGCTGGCAAAGATAACAGGGGAACCGCTGTTGTTCAAGGGAGACGACTTCACACACACAGACATTCTTACCGTTTGAAAATCATTGGATTCAGCTATATGCGCATCATTCTCTTCACCGGCAAGGGCGGCGTAGGCAAAACCAGCATCAGCGCGGCCACAGCCATCCGCTCCGCCCAACTGGGCCACCGCACCATCGTCGTCTCCACCGATCCCGCTCATTCCCTGGGCGACAGCTTCGATCAAACCATCGGGCCCGAGCCCATGCAACTGGCCCCCAATCTCTGGGCGCAGGAGATCGATCTCCTGCATCAGATGGAGCAACATTGGGGCGCGGTGCAGCAATATCTGACCGCCCTGTTCGCATGGCGAGGCATGGAGGGCATGATGGCGGAGGAAGCCAGCATCCTGCCCGGCATGGAAGAGTTGGCCAGCCTGCTACAGATCGGCAGTCTGGCCGAATCGGGCGAGTATGATGTGATCGTGGTGGATATGGCCCCCACGGGCGCAACATTGCAACTGCTCGCCTTTCCTGAAATGGCGTCATGGTACATCGAGAGAATCCTGCCCTTCGAGCGCGCCGCGGTGAAAATCGCCCGCCCCATCATGCGCTCCGTCTCCGAAATTCCCATGCCCGAAGACAATTTCTTCGACGCAGTGGAATCGCTGGTGCGAGACCTGAGCAAGCTCGAGGCGCTGCTCACCGATCGGGATATCAGCAGCGTGCGGCTGGTGGTGAACCCGGAGAAGATGGTGATCAAAGAAGCGCAGCGGGCGTTCACCTATCTCAATCTCTACAACTTGCCCGTGGATGCGGTGATCAGCAACCGCCATCTCCCCGACGAGATCGAAGACCCCTACTTCGCTCTCTGGAAGGAGCGGCAGGCCCATTACCGCCAGATCATCGAGGAATCTTTCGTCCCTCTGCCCATTCTCTCCGTTCCGTTGCTAGACGCCGAGGTGGTGGGATATGAGATGTTGAACAGATTGGGAGAAACGATTTACGCGACGGATGATCCCGCCCGGATTTATTACCGCGGCAAGGCGCAGCAGATCATCAAGAGGGGGGATGAGTACATTTTGTCATTGCCCCTGCCGCTGGTGAAAAAAGGCGATATCAACCTGCATCGAGGCTCCTACAATGAGATCATCGTGCGCATCGGCGGTTGGAAGCGGCACATCAGCCTGCCATCGTCATTGACAGGCAAAAGTGTGGCGGGCGCCCGCTATCGGGAAAACCACCTTGAAATCCGCTTCAAGTAACTGGTTCTTTTGGATTTCAGGGGGTGAGATGCCGGGCGGATTGCAAAGCCGCATGACACAACAACGGCTATTGTCGACACGCGCCACGGGCGGGAGCACGCCGATACTGATGAAAATCCCTGGTTACGTCATTCCGACGACCGCAGAGAGGAGAACTTCGACTGCAAGGGGATTTCTCGGTCGCTGCGCTCCCTCGAAATGACGTGAGAGAGACGTAATGCGTGATTCGTGATGCGTGACGACCTTACGCATTACGAATTACGAATTACGCATCACGCATTACGCATCACGCATCACGCCCGTTGCAGACTCGCCCGACATTGGCTTTGCCAACCTTCAGCAACCAGCGATCATCCTGCTTTCAAAGCGGTCGCCATGAGCGATAGCTCACCACATAACGAACGAAAATGGAACGCAGACACATCTGATGTCCGCAGATTCTCGCAGATTGTTTTGATTTGGGTGCGTCCTAAATGAGTTAGGGCCAGCCGGGCGTTTTGGCCGAATGATGAATGTTCACAACCCGAATCGCTATAGTGGCGTCCGCCACGTCCGCCCGGCGATGAAGTCGCCGGGCTACAAAACAGCGCCGGATAAATCCGGCTAGCCCCGCAGGGGCGCTGTTTCTAGCCGGGGGACTTTATCCCCCGGCGCTGGCGGCGTTGCTGTTTCTTCAACCGAAATAGGACGCACCCTTTTGATTTTATCTGGCTTTATCTGCGTCATCTGCGTCATCTGCGTTCTATTTACGAAGCAGTCGCCGCCCAAAAAGAAACGCCCGGCCGTGGCCGAGCGCTTCCTGTTTTCATGTCTTTGCAAGCCGTCGGACGTCAGAAGATGCGATCCAGCTTGACCGGCTTGCGGGCGGGAGTGGTGACGATGAAGGTCTGAGCGCAACCCAACTCCAGGCCCGAAGGCTTTTCCGGCGGTTTGGGCGGCTCCACGCCCAACTCCTCATACTCCTTGCTGAGGGCGAGCAGATATTGGTGGATGGAATCCGCTGCCTTGCGAGCGCCCGCCATGGCCGTGACCACCAGATCTGCGCCGTTCACCGCGTCGCCCGCGGCCCACAGGCCAATGCGGGAAGTCATGCCCGTCTCGGGATCCACCTTGATCTCGCCCCAGCGCTTGGTTTCCATGCCGGGCGTTGCCTTGGCGAATTTGTCGTCGGGCCAGAAGCCCAAAGCCAGCACCGCAATATCCACATCGGTGACGAATTCGCTATCTGGGATGGGGATGGGGCGGCGACGTCCAGACTTGTCGGGCTCGCCCAACTTCATGCGCCGCAGCTCCACCTGAGCCAGCCTGCCATCGGGGCCGGGAATGAACCGCACGGGCTGGGTGAGGAACTCATACTCCACGCCCTCCTCCTTGGCGAAACCGCGATCCTCCTCCCGTCCGGGCATCTCCGCCTCAGAACGGCGATAGCTGAGGATCACGCGGCCAGCGCCCGCTCGCACCGCCGAGCGCACACAGTCGGAGCTGGTGTCGCCGCCGCCCACGACCATGACCGTCTTGCCTTCGATGTCGGGGCGCTCCAATCCGGGCGGGTACATCTCCTCGGGCAGATTGAGGGCGATGAGGAAGTCCAGGGATTTCCACACCCCCGGAGTGTCCTCGCCCTCGGTGCCCATGGTGGCGGGAATCTCCGCGCCAATGGCGATGAGCACCGCATCATACTCATAAAGCAGATCTTCGACATAGGGATTGCCGGGCGTGTTGACGGCGGTGTTGCAAATGAAACGCACGCCCGCTCGCTCGCAGCGCTCGACAATGCCCTTGACCTTGTCCTTCTCCAACTTGAAATCGGGGATGCCGTACATGAGCAGGCCGCCGGGCTTGGGATGGCGCTCATACACATCGACGTGATGCCCCTTCAGCGCCAGCATCTCAGCGGCGTGCAGCCCGGCCGGGCCGGAACCGACAATCGCCACAGTGCGGCCAGTCGGCGCTTGTTGTTCTTTTTCCAGCAACGCCGGCATCTTGTCATGCTTGCGCATCCAGTCGGCCAGGAAGTATTCCACTTTGCCGATATAGACCGGCGGCTCATAAGCTCCCACCACGCAGGACCCCTGACACAATCGCTCTTGCGGACACACTCGACCGCACACCTCAGACATGGTGCTGTTCTTGCGGAACGCCTTGTATCCCTCCTCGAAGTCGCCGCGAGCCGTGTGCCACATGGCCAGAGGAATGTCGTTATGCACCGGGCAGGCGGTCAAACAGGCCTGGGGCTCGGGGCATTGGATACAACGGGCCGCTTCGATCTTGACGGTCTCCTCATTGTATCCCAGATAGACTTCATGAAAATTGAAAACGCGTTGTTCCGGAGGTTGTTTTGGGACCGGAACGCGCGGAATCAGCAAATGTTCTCTTCGATCTATATGTCTGGCTCCAGTGATTTCAAACATAAAAGCCTCTTGGCAAAAAAGGGGGGAGGCGCGATCATCGTTGATCGGGCCTCACCTGGATTATAGCCGAAAGTGACGCCACCATGCGATGAAGGTGCGATGTCGGCTCGGTGGCGTCTCTTTACTTTTATATTGTAGCTAACTTCACAAAAATACGCTATCTTTTCCACTGGAAAAATGCAAGTGTGCACACCGTTTTCGTAACTACTAAGGTCTCTCCACCACTTTTTGCCACGAAGACACGAAGAAGATGAAGACACGAAGTGTTTTTCTTTGTTTTCCCTTCGCGCCTTCGTGGCTTTTTGAGGCCTAAAGCTGATTGACTGACAAAAGTCAGCCTGGCGTCTAAACCCGCCGATTAAAATCAGGGCTAGGGGCGGCCCCCACCTTTGTTCCTCCCCCGCTCCGAGACGGGCGGGGGAGGAGATAAGGAAGCCTGATTAGATGGGTCGCTCGTCGGCCTGCGCCGACGCTTTCAGCTCCCGTTTTGACGAGGAAAATACCGTCCCCGCAGGGGGACGGGTGGCGGAACGCCTGTAGAACCGAATTCACTCGGCGAGTGAGGCGGCGGAACAGGATTTGTCAGTCAACAAGGGCCTGAAGTCGAATGCGTTAGCAGTTACCCGTTTTCATCTGCATCACGCATCAAACGCCGCGAGATATGATCTCCATCCTTGATTAAAATGGCATCCTGACCTAAACTATGAATATCATGGCCATTTATGCGATTCTTTCAGACATTCACAACAAAACCTCGCATCTGGAAACCGTGCTGGCTTATCTGGCGGGAAGGCAGGTGGATGCGTATTTGCAATTGGGCGATCTGGGTCCGCGCCCCCTTCCCCTGCTTGATTCCCTGCCCGCGCGTCATGTCTTCGGCAACTGGGAAGTGAGTCAGTTGCGCAAATTTTCGCCCAAGCGCCAGCCCGAAGTCGCGACCTGGCCCG
This sequence comes from Anaerolineae bacterium, assembly GCA_027036755.1. GTDB lineage: Bacteria > Chloroflexota > Anaerolineae > J102 > J102 > M2005. The sequence goes on along the minus strand of JALWDV010000680.1, from coordinate 3,733 downwards.
CCCAGCTCACCGGCCCCGGCTGGATCGCCAGCCACGCCAGCCCCGTGTTCCCGCCCGAATGCACCGATCTGACGGCAACCCGGCGCTACATGGCCCAGCACCGCCCCCGCTGGATGCAGCTCTTCCCCAGCTTGCTGCATGACGAGAAAGCCATCTGGGCGGCTTTTGCGGAGCTGGGAGTTCAGAAACGCCGCGTGGCCTTTCATGGTCACACCCATGTGCAGGCCGTGCAGCAACTGGATGCGGACAACGTCCACCGCAGGCTCAAAGGCCCGATCATTCCGCTTGCCCCCGACGCGCTGACCCTCGTCGGCGTCGGCTCCGCGGGCGTCCCCCGCGATGGCGCCGCCCTGCGCTGCGTGCTTTTCGACGACGAAGCCTGGGAGATCGAACTGGTGGGCGTCCAGAAATAAGGAACGGGGCCAACCCCGAATCTCCACAAATCGCACCTGCTTACGCACCCGACTCGAGAGCCACGAAGGCTCGAAGTTTTACGAAGCCACGAAGAAAAATAAGAAAATACGTCGTGTCTTCGATTTCTTCGTGTCTTCGTGGCAAAAAAGGAGGCGAGGCGCCCGAGTAAGTGCTACGAATCCTCCCAACCTTCCATGAACAACCCCTACGGCGTCGATCCCGCCCGATTCACCGTTGTGCCCCGCGTGCTGGTTTTCGCCACGCGCGGGGACGATCTGTTGCTGATACAGCGTTCGATGCACAAGAAACTCTGGCCCGGCCTCTACAACGCGCCCGGCGGGCATGTAGAGCGGGGCGAAACGCCCGAGGAGGCCGCGGCCAGGGAGCTGACAGAGGAAACGGGCCTGCAAGTCACAAGTCTGCTCCTGCGCGGCCTGCTCATCGGCGATGCCGTGGGCCATCTCCCCGGCGTGCTGGTGTTCATCTATCAAGCCAGCGTTTCGGGCGAGATACACGCCCGCAACGCCGAAGGCGTTCCCCACTGGATTCCATGGCCCCAACTGAATGACATCCCCACCTTGCCGGACTTTCATCAACTCCTGTCATTGGTTTTCGACCAACCCCGCTTCTTCACGCTTTACAAAACGCCGCGGGCCGATGGCGAAGAAGACATCCGCGTCATTTTTTCCGGACCTCCAATTGCTCACTGATTACTTTCCCAAAGGAGCAACCCCATGACCGACATCGGCATTCCCCGCGAAGTGCGGCCCTCGGAATATCGCGTGGCCCTGGCGCCCTCGGGCGTCCACGCGCTGACCAGAGCGGGACATCGCGTTTTTATCGAACACGACGCCGGACGCGGCTCCGGCTTCGAAGATGAAGCCTACCGCAAGGTGGGCGCGCAGATCGTTTACAGCCACGAAGAGGCCCTGGTGCGAGGCAAAATCGTGGCCAAAGTCGCCCGGCCCACCAACGAGGAGTTCGCCTTGCTGGGCGATGAGCAGATTTTGCTGGGTTTCCTACATCTTGCCGCGGGCCGCAGACAGAAAATCCAGATTCTGCGCGACAGCGGCGCTTGCGCCATCGGCTGGGAGACGGTGCAGCAGGAGGATGGGTTCATGCCCGTGCTGCGAGGCATGAGCACCATCGCCGGACGCATGATGCCCCAGATCGTGGGGCGTTTCATGCAGAATGACCATGGTGGCCGCGGGGTCGCGCTCAGCGGCTGTCCCACCGTGCCTCCGGCCGAAATCGTGATTTTGGGCGCGGGCACGTTCGGCTCTGAGGCTGCGGTGGCCCTGGCAGGCAACAACGCCTCGGTCTATGTGCTGGATATCAACGCCCGGGCGTTGGAGCGGCTGGGAAAACGGCTGTTGGGGCGCGGCGTGACCATGGCCGCCACCGACTACAACTTGCGCAAGGTGGTGCGCTTCGCCGATGCTATCATTGGCGCGGTGTATGTGCCGGGACAGCGGGCGCCGTTACTTCTCCCTCGCGAACTCATGCGCACCATGCGCCCGCGCAGCCTCTTCGTGGACGCCAGCATCGATCAGGGAGGCTGCGCCGAGACCAGCCGTCCCACCACCCATGCGAATCCCACCTACGTGGAGGAGGGCGTGATTCACTACTGCGTGCCCAACATCACCAGCGTGGTGGGCCGCACCACCACCCATTCGCTGACCCACGCCACGCTGCCCTATCTGCTGGCCATCGCCAACCATGGCCTGGAGCGGGCGATGCTGCAATTCCCGGAACTGGCCCGCGGGGTCAACATCTGCCGGGGCGAGATCGTGCACGAGGGTCTGAAACGGGCGTTGGGGGAGGAGGCGCGACCATGAAAGCCTGGGAGCGCATTTATCAATCGAAAATCACCACCGCGGAGGAGGCCATTCAATCCATTTCCGATGGCGATAACGTTTTTCTCACGGGCAACTGCTCGGTGCCGCAAAAGCTGTTGGGCGCGTTGGTGGATAGGGCTCGGGCCGATGATGTGCGCGGGGTCACCATCCACCAGATTCTCACCATCGGCGATGCGGATTACGTGGCCCCGGAGATGGCGGGCAAAATCCGCGTCAACACCATGTTCATCAGCCCCAATGTGCGCCGGGCCGTGAACGAGGGCCGGGCCGATTTCACGCCCGTTTTCCTCAACGAAGTGCCCAGGCTGTTCAAACAGCGCATCATTCCCCTGGACGCGGCCCTGGTGCATCTCTCGCCGCCCGACGAGCATGGCTTCTGCTCTTTTGGCGTGGAAGTGGGCCTGACCAAGCCCGCGGCCGAATCGGCCCGCATCGTCATTGCCGAGGTCAACGACCAGATGCCTCGGGCCCTGGGCAACAGCTTCATCCATGTGTCCAAGCTCACTCATGTCGTTCCCGTCGATTATGCGCTGCCCGAGCTGCCCCAGGGCGAGCCAGGCGAGCTGCAAAAGGCCATCGGCGCACACATTGCCGAGATGATCCCCGACGGGGCCACCCTGCAGATGGGCATTGGCTCCATTCCCGACGGCGTCTTGCATTTCTTGCGAGAAAAACGAGATTTGGGCATCCACACGGAGCTTTTTGCGGATGGCGTCGTCGATCTGGTGGAGATGGGGGTGATCACGGGCGAGCGCAAGACCCTGCATCCGGGCAAGATCATCGCCGGATTCGTGCTGGGCACGCAACGGGTGTATGATTTCATCGACGACAACGCCATGGTGGAGTTTCATCCCCAGGACTACGTCAACGATCCCTTCGTCATCGCCCAAAACGACAACATGATCGCCATCAACTCGGCCATCGAGGTGGACCTGACGGGCCAGGTGTGCGCGGATTCCATCGGCCCCAGGCTTTACAGCGGCGTGGGCGGCCAGGTGGATTTCATTCGAGGCGCTACGCGCAGCAAGGGCGGCAAGCCCATCATCGCCCTGCCCTCCACGGCCAAGGGCGGCGCGGTCTCCCGCATCACGCCCATGCTCAAGCAGGGCGCGGGCGTGGTCACCACCCGCAACGATGTGCATTACGTGGTCACCGAATTTGGCGTGGCCGATCTTTACGGCAAGACCATCCGTCAGCGGGTCGAGGCTCTCATCGGCATCGCCCACCCCGATTTCCGGGCCGACTTGCGCGCCCAGGCCCGCAAACTGGGCTACATCTAGAGGCCGTTCTGCACAGCAATTTCAAATTTGGTTCGGAGACAAGCCCCCCTCCCGGCCTCCCCCCGCTTCGGCTACGCCTTGCAGGGGGAGGAGCCCATCGTTTTGCCAATTTGTGTAGCAGATGAGCATCTCCCTCCCCCGAACACGAGCGCAGCGAGTATCGGGGGGAGGGGCGGGGTG
>JALWDV010000679.1 GCA_027036755.1 Anaerolineae bacterium | reverse complement strand
TGGCAGCGATTCAGCACCTTGCACGCTTCGTTGCTGGCTGAAACCCACACATCCTACCGCCAAGGTTACGAGAACCTGTCAGGTTTGAGTGAAAAAACACAACCAACTGACATACGTTAGCAGTTACTTTTTCAGTATAGCACAAAATGCAACATTGTCAACCTCCATTCGGCAACCGCCGCTAGCCAATTTCGGCAATTCACGATTTCCACAAGCCCATCGATTGAAATCAAGACGGCCTGGCGCTCAGCGGCGGATGCGCCAGCAGCACCTGGGCCAGGAGAGAGAAATATCCGAGCGGGAGGATGAGCCACAGGCCCCACGCCCCCAGGGTCTCCACAAAGGCCTGGCCCCGGGCCAGCGCTGCGGACGCCTCCCCCTGCCCGCCGATGGCCTGCGCTGCGCCCGGCATCTCACCCCCTGAAATCCAAAAGAGCCGGGGTGCGTTGTGCTTGGGATGGAGCGCTGTTTCGGGTATACTTCTCAATCATGCCCAAATCTGAACTCAAGCGCGATATCCTCGTCCTGCTGCTGATCTTCCTGCTGCCGCTGCTCTTTTTCGGCCCGGTGGTGTTCGGCGGCAAGACCCTGCTGCCCGCTGATAACATCTACCAATATCAACCCTGGCAGAGCTACGCCGCGGATATGGGCGCAGAGACGCCGCACAACGCGCTGCTCTCCGACCTGGTGCTGGAAAATTACCCCTGGAAGCTGCTGATCCGGGAGGCGCTGGCAGCGAAGGAGCCGCCCCTGTGGAATCCCTACCTGTTCACCGGGCAGCCCTTCCTGGCCGAAGGCCAGCATGCCGCGCTCTTCCCCCTGAGCATCGTTTACTACATCTTCCCCCTGTGGGTGGCGTATGGCATCTACACCTGGCTGGCCCTGGCCCTGGCCGGGATGGGGGCCTACATCTTCGCCCGCATCCTGCGCGTGGGCCGGGCCGGCGCGCTGTTCTCCGCCATCGCCTACATGTTCTCGGGCTTCTTCATCGCCTCGGTGGTCTTCCCCATGATGATCGGGGGCGCGGCCCTGCTGCCCCTGTTCCTGGCTCTCATCGAGATGGTGGTGCGCAAGCAGGAGGAGAAGGGCAACGCGCCCTTCATCCCCGTGGCCTACATCGTGGTGGGCGCGGGCGCGCTGGGGATGCAGGTGCTGGCCGGGCATATCGAGATCACCTACTATTTTCTGCTGGTGGGGGCCATGTACAGCGCCTGGCGCTTGTTTGGCGTGTGGCGACGGCTGGGCGTGTGGCGGCCCGTGCTGCGCATCGCGGGGTGGCTGCTGTTTATGGTGGTCACGGGCCTGATGCTGGGCGCGGTGCAGTTCATCCCCCTCTACGAGCTGGTCACCCACAACTTCCGCCAGGGGTCGGTCAGCTATGACCAGGTGGTGAATTGGGCCTGGCCCAACCGCCACATCATCACCTTCCTCATCCCCGATTTCTACGGCAACCCCGCACATCACGTCATCCGTGACTGGTGGACGGGGGTGGCGCATCACGTGTGGAAGAACGCGCACGGTCAGGACGAGAACACCGTGTTCTGGGGAATCAAGAATTATGTGGAGGGCGCGAATTATCTGGGGATTTTGACCCTGGTCTTCGCCGCGGCCGCGGTGCTGGACGTGGTGGGGCGGCTGCGGGGCGGGCCCGTGCGTCAACCCAAAGACAAGCCGGGCTGGGTGCGGCCGCCCACGGGCCGATTTTACGTGGTGGGCTTTGCACTGCTGGCCCTGCTCTCCCTGGCTTTTGCGTTTGGCACGCCCCTCTACGCCATCCTCTTCTATGGTCTGCCCGGCTACAACCAGCTCCATTCTGCGTTTCGCTGGGTGTTCCCCTACACCCTGGCCATGGCCATGCTGGCCGGATTTGGGGTGGAGCGCCTGCAACTGGCCATCGAGGGCGGACATCTGGCCCGACTGGGCGGCAAGCGGCGCTTCAAATGGCTCACATTCCCCGAACTGGCCCGGCTGGCGGGCTGGCTGCTGGCGGGCGGCGGCGCGCTCACCCTGCTGGCGTTGCTCATCAGCCGCTTCCTTCCCGGCCCCTTCATCGCCCTGGGCGAGAAGGTTATCGCTGGCTCAGACCTGGCCGCGAATGTGTTCGGGAATGGCGGGCTGTTCTGGAGTTACGAAGCCCTGCGCCTGCTCCAGTTTGGGTTTATGACCCTGGCTTCGGGCGGCGCGTTGCTGCTAGCCACGTCGCCCTGGGGCCAGCAGCGGCTCATCGGGGCCGCGAGCAGACGGGCGGAGGCTGACGCCAGGGCCGAGCCTGGCCGCACCTGGTCGGTGGGCCTGCGGCTGTGGCATGTGGCGGCCCTGGTCATCATCCTGCTGGATTTGTGGCTCATCGGCTTTCCCTTCAATCCCAAGACGGACCCGGCGCTGCTGACCTTCGAGCCGCCCGCCATCCAATGGCTGCAGGAGCACAAATCTGCGGATCAGCCCTGGCGCTTCACCACCTATCAACTGCCAGAGGAGCAGAAGACTCTGAACGCCAACCTGGGGATGCTGGCGGGCCTGGAGGATGTGCGGGGTTACGATTCCATCATCCTCAAGCAATACGCGGATTACATGGGGCAATTGCAGACGCAGGGTGACCTGCTCTACAACCGCATCGCGCCCATCTATGCGCCCAACACGCCCGCGCTGCACGATCCCCTGTTCCATCTGCTGGGCATCCGCTATCTCGTCACCACCCAAACGCTGAATGAGCCCGATTACCGTCTGGTTTACGATGACGAGGTGCGGATTTACGAGAACGCGCGGGCCCTGCCCCGAGTGCTAGTCGCGCCCGAAGCCATCGCCGTGTCGCCGGAAAAATTGTACAAGACCCTGCGCGAGGTCGATCTGCGGCAAACATTGATCATCGAGGGGCTGGCGGAGCCGCCCCGGCCCGTGTTCGGCCAGCAGCGAGAGGCCCGGGTCATCGACTACGGCCTGAACGATGTGCTGGTGGAGGTGCAGATGGACGCGCCCGGCTGGGTGCTGCTCACGGACGCGTATTTCCCCGGCTGGCGGGCCTACATCCGGCCCATGGTCGCGCCCGATTCGGGCCTGGAGCCGCCGGACGAGGCGGAGACGCCCATCTACCGGGCCGATGGCATCTTCCGCGCGGTGTACGTCGACGGGCCAGGCTGGTATCAGGTGCGCTTCCACTACACGCCCATGTCCTTCAAGATGGGCCTGTTCGCCAGCTTTCTGGCCGGGATGCTGCTGTTGTTGCTCATCGGCTGGTGGGCCTGGGGCAAGTTCTATCGAGAGGCCGAGGGCGAGGGCGCGGACGTGAAGCGGGTGGCCAAGAATTCCCTGGCGCCCATGGTCATGTCCTTTTTCAACAAGATGGTGGATTACGCGTTCGCGTTGCTGCGATTGCGCATCCTTATGCCCGCGGGCGAGGGCGCGTACACCTTCGCGGTGCAGTTCTACGGCCTGTTCGAGATTTTGGTGCGCTTTGGCCTGGGCACGTTGCTCACCCGGGAGGTGGCCAAGAAGCGGGACGAGCTGACAGCCAATCAATTCCTGAGCAATGTGCTGCTGCTGCGGGTGGTTCTGTGGTTCATCTCACTGCCCGTGATGGCGCTGGTCACCTGGCTTTACTGGAGCCACGGCTCCATCGGCAACGCCACGGTGGGAGCCATCGCCCTCTTCGCCTTCGCCTTGTTCTTCGCCAGCATCAACGACGCGTTCTCGTCGGTGTTCTACGCCTACGAGAAGATGGAATATCCGGCGGGGATCGCTTCCTTCATCGCCCTGGCCAAGGTGACGTTGGGCGCGCTGGTGCTGTTCCTGGGCTGGGGGTTCGTGGGCCTGGCGGGCGTGGCCCTGGTGATGAACGGGGTGCAGACGGTGTGGCTTTATGGGCTGATGAGCCGTCACATCGTGCGGCTGCGCTGGCTGCCCGACTGGTCGTTGCAAAGATGGATGCTGGGGGAGAGCTATCCGCTCATGCTCAATCATCTGCTGGCCACGGTGTTCTGGCGCATCGATATCCTCATCCTCACGGCCATGGTGGGCGATTTTGGCGTGGGGCTTTATTCCGCGGCCTACAAATACATCGATGGGCTGAACATCATTCCCAGCTATTTCACCCTGGCCATCTTCCCGGTCATGTCCCGCTTCGCGGCGGATTCGCCCGACGCGCTGGCCCGCACCCACCGCCTGAGCCTGCGCCTGCTAACCATGATCGCCATTCCCATCATGGTATTTATGGTCTTTACGGCGGAGCCCCTGATCTACATCCTGGGCGGGCCGGACTACGTGCCCGGCTCGGTGCTGCCCCTGCAATGGCTCATCCTCAGCATCCCCATCGGTTTTATGAATTCAGTGACGCACTACGTGCTCATCGCCATCGGCAAGCAGAAGTTTTTAACCTGGGCCTTTGTAGGCGGGGTTATCTTCAACACCATCGCCAACCTGCTGCTCATTCCCCGGCTGGGCGTGCCCGCGGCCGCCATCACCACCATCCTCTCCGAATTCGCGCTGTTCTTCCCCTTTATGTGGATGGTGCACCGCTACATCGCGCCCATCCCCTGGTTTGATGTGTTGTGGCGGCAAAGCCTGGCCGGCGCGGTGATGGCGGGCGTGTTCATCCTGGTGGGGCCCTTCAGCCTGCTGCTGGCCATCTTCTTGGCCACGGTCGCGTATCTGGCCGCGCTGCTGGCCACGGGCGCGCACAAGGTTGAGGACATGGAGGCGGTGCTGGGGTTGATTCCTTCGGGCCGGGTGCGGGCGTGGCTGGGCGTGGGATGATGCTGTGAGAGTTTTCAGTGTTCAGTATTCAGTGTTCAGTGGCGTTTGGCGGCATGTTGGGTATTGGGTATTGGGTATTCGAATCGCCCCGGAACAGGAAGAATATCCAGTATCTAATATCGGCTCCACTGCAAAAAGGTCATTTCACCACGGAGACACGGAGGACACGGAGAAAATAGTGGTAGTTCACAGAGAAATTTCTCTCCAAATCTCACCTTTTTCTTCCTCCGTGCGCTCTGTGCCTCCGTGGTGAAGGTTTTTTCAGTACAGCCAGGATTTTTTCGCGAAAATCCGCGATGATCCGATTTTTCAGCATCATCCGCGGCGAATCGAAAGGTGGATGACAGGAAAAACGATTAGAATTTGGACACTGGCGTTTTTATCCTAACCACAAATTTCCACAGATTTTCACAGAAAAAGGAGAAAAATCGTAACTGCAAAGGTCGTTTCGCTTGAATTAACCTGACAGGTTCCTTTGGCAACGATTCAGAGCCTTGCACGCTTCGTTACTGGATGTAAACTGAATATCTTCCCCACAAGATTGCGAGAACCTGTCAGGTTTGAGTGGGAAAAGACAACCAACAGGCATACGTTAGCAGTTACGAAAAATCAAACAAAAAATCTGTGAAATCCGTGTAATCTATGGTAAAAAAGACCGTTTCGAGTGGTCAAAATAGTTTTCGCCAGACTCCAGTTAGAATTTGACAAGAAGTTCATAACAGGCTCCAGCAGTTCCCCAGAATGACACAACCAAGCGTCTGGCGTTTTACTGAGTCAGGCGCCCCCAAAGGAATTCACCATGCAGACAGACACCCTCATCATCGGCGGCGGCGTCATCGGCGTCAGCGCCGCTTACTATCTGGCCCGGGCGGGAGTCGCGGTGACCCTCATCGACAAAAAGAGCGTGGCCGCGGGCAGCTCATGGGGAAACGCGGGGCTGCTGTGCCCCAATCATTCGGAGCCCATCCCCGGCCCGGGCGTGCTGGGCCAGGGGCTCAAGTGGCTGCTGGATGTGGAAAGCCCCCTCTACATCAAACTCCGCCTTGACGTGGAGCTGATTCGCTGGCTGTGGCGATTTCGGGGTTACTGCAATCAGCAGGCCCTGGATCGGGCTATTCCCCGCTTGCGCGATATGCAGCGGGCCAGTCTCGACTGCTATCGCCAGATCATCGCCCAGGAGGACATCGCCTGCGATTTCGATGAGGCGGGCGGACTGGTGGCCTTTCGCACGGATGAAGGACTGGCCGCGGGGATCGCGCAGGCGGAGCATACAGCGAGCTTCGGCCTCAAGCTGCAAATCCTCGATTCCGACGCCATCCACAAACTGGAGCCGACGCTGCACCCGGAGGTGAGGGGGGGCGTTTTTCATCAGGAGGACGCGTTCATCACGCCGCACAAATTCGTGTTGGGGCTGGCCCAGGCCGCGAAGCGACACGGCGCGGTCATCCTGGATGAGACGGAAGTCAGGGGGTTGGCCGCGGCGGGCGGGCGCATCGCCGCGGTGCGCACCAATCGGGGCGATTTTCACGCCCGGCAAATCGTGCTGGCCGCGGGCGCATGGTCTACGGCCCTGGCCCGCCAGCTCGGACTTCATCTCCCCATGCAGCCCGCCAAAGGCTACAGCATCACCATCCCTCGGCCCCAGCCCTCGCCCAAACGTTATGTCATCTTTGGCGAACGCAACGCGGTGGCCACCCCCATGGGCGACACGCTCCGCTTTGCGGGCACGCTGGAGCTTTCGGGCATGAGCGCGGGCATCAACCAGCGGCGGGTGAACGCCATCCGCAAGGCGGCCCGCGAGTATCTCATCCTGCCCGAAGAGACGCCCGCGGGCCATGTGTGGCAGGGTCTGCGCCCGGTTCCGCCCGACGGCATGCCCTACATCGGGCGCAGCAGACGGCTGAGCAATCTGATCATCGCCACGGGCCACGCCATGCTAGGCCTTTCCATGGGCCCCATCACCGGTCGGCTCGCGGCCGAACTGGCGCAGGAGCAGCCCCTTTCATTGCCACTGGACGGCTTCGAAGTGGATCGGTTTGGTTGATGAGGCCGGACGCGGCTCTCAGACCGTTACGCCCCGCTTCGCCAGCGCCGCCTCCAGGGCCGCGGTGACGTCATCCACGGGCTGCATGGCGTCGACTTCCTCCAGCAGGCCCTTGGCGAAGTAGTAGCCGATGAGGGGGCCGGTCTGCTTGTAATAGACGTAAAGCCGATTTTTCACCGTCTCGGGCCTGTCGTCATCTCGCTGATACAGCTCGCTGCCACACGCGTCGCAGATATTATCCTGCCTGGGAGGATTGAATTCGACGTGGTAGACCGCGCCGCAGTTGCGACACACCCGGCGGCCCGAGATGCGCGCCACCACCGTATCGTCATCCACGATGAACAGGGGAACGACCGTCACGCCGCCATAGGACGCGAGCATCTCGTCCAGCGCCACGGCCTGATGCAGATTGCGGGGAAAGCCGTCGAGGATGGCGCCGGGGGCGCAATCTTCGCGCGAGAGCCGCTCTTCCACCATGCGGATGGTGACTTCGTCGGGCACGAGATCGCCCGCGTCCATATACCTTTTCGCCAACAATCCCAGTTCGGTCTCGTTTTTGAGATTGTAACGGAAGAGATCGCCCGTAGCCACTTGCGGCAATCCCAGCTTTTTCTCCAGTATCCTGGCCTGGGTCCCCTTGCCCGAGCCGGGCGGGCCAAGAAAAACAATGAATGTGCGCTCATTTGCTGCCATAGCAAACCTCAAAATAGAAGATGGGAAAAGATGATGCGAAGTCTTGACTCGACGAGGCCAAAGTGCATAACCGCTTCTAGCCAGCAACTACCTTGACAATGTCACATTACGTCATTCAGCAATTTCAAATTTGGCTGTACTGAAAAAACCTTCAACACGGAGGCACAGAGTGCACGGAGGGAGAAAAAGGTGAGATTTGGAGAGAAATTTCTCTGTGAACGACCACTATTTTCTCCGTGTCCTCCGTGTCTCCGTGGTGAAATGACCTTT
>JALWDV010000678.1 GCA_027036755.1 Anaerolineae bacterium | reverse complement strand
CACCCCGCCCCTCCCCCGATACTCGCTGCGCTCGTGTTCGGGGGAGGGAGATGACCATCTGCCCGACAGATTTGCAATCCAGCGGGCTCCTCCCCCTGCAAGGCGTCAGCCGAAGCGGGGGGGAGGCCGGGAGGGGGGCTTGTCACCAGGCCAAATTTGAAATTGCTGGCCGTATTTGAAGGGAATTTGACATTGTCGAATTACTCACGGGGAACCTCTTACTTCTTCTGACGATAGGCTTGGGGAATATAAACGCAGGCGGGGTCGGTCTCCAGATAATCGCCGGTGACGCCATAGGCCCGGCCGCGCTGGCCGCCACAGACGTCCCGGAACTCGCACACGCGGCAGCGTCCTTTCAGCTTGTCGGGATCGCGCAGGTCTTTGAACAGGGGATGGTTGCGGTAGACCGCCACCACGTCGTCCTTGCGCACATTGCCGGCAGAGATGGGCAGGAAGCCGGAGGGTTCGATCTCGCCAAGATGGGAAATGAAGAGGAAACCGTTGCCGTCGTTGACGCCCTTGGTGGGACGATTCAGGCCGTCCGCGTACTGAAAGCCCGCGCCCTGAAAGGCGATGGGGCCATCTTCCCCTACTTCCTGGCGCTTGCGCTGGATGGCCACACGACGGTACATGGGCGCGGCCGTGGCTTTGATGTCGAAGGGCGCTTCCTTGCTCAGGTCGTAGAGCCAGTTGAAGATGCGCTCATGCTCCTCGGGGGAGATCATCCAATCGATCTGGCCCCGGCCCGTGGGCACCAGGAAGAAGACGGACCACTGCACCGCGCCCACCTCTTCGATGAAAGGCACCATCTCGGGCAGGATGTGGGCGTTGTGTTTGGCGACGGTGGTGTTCACCTGCACGCTCAGGCCCACGTCGTGCGCCCGATGCAGGATGTCCATGGTGCGCTGCCAGGAGCCCGCGACCTTGCGGAAGTCATCATGGATGGCGGGGCGGGGCGCGTCCAGACTGAGAGCGATGCGACGGATGCCCGCGTCCCGGGCCTTTTGCAACCGCTCCTTGGTAGGCAGAGCCGTGGCCGTGGGCGTCAGGGAGCAGCGCAGGCCCTTTTCGGTGGCGTAGGCGATGAGATCGAAGAGGTCGCGGCGCATCATGGGATCGCCGCCGGTGAAGATGAGGATGGGGTTGTTGCCGAACGCGGCCAGCCGGTCGATGAGTTGAAAGCCCTCTTCGGTGGTGAGTTCCAGGGGATGTCGCTGGGGTTGGGCGTCGGCCCGGCAGTGGACGCAGGCGTAGGCGCAGGCCCGGGTCACTTCCCAGGCGATGGTGAAGGGCGCTTGGTCGAAGTCCGCGTGCACCATGCGCCGGTCGTGGTAGGTGCGTTCGGCTGTGGCGGAGAGGGTGAGTGGGGACATGGGAGGATTAGGATTGGGATTGGGATTGGAAGATTCGTCTTTCGTGACACGGATGGAAAGAAACACGGATGATATTCTGTTGATGCTATCATCAAGCCATTTTTCCATCCGTGTTCTCTTTTATCCGTGTTGCATGACCTCTTACAGCAACTTCGCGGCATCCAGGGCGAAATAGGTGAGGATGAGATCCGCGCCCGCACGCTTGATGGCAAGCAGGCTTTCCAACATGACGCGGGGCCCGTCAATCCAGCCATTGGCGGCCGCGGCCTTGATCATGGCGTATTCGCCCGAGACCTGGTAGGCGGCCAAAGGAAGCCGCACCCGCTCCTTGAGTTGCGCCAGGATGTCCAGGTAGAAGCTGGCGGGCTTGACCATGATGATGTCCGCGCCTTCGGCGATGTCGAGCTGCACTTCGCGTAGAGCCTCGCGGGCGTTGGCCGGGTCCATCTGATACTGGCTGCGGTCGCCGAACGCGGGTGGGCTTTCGGCCGCGTCGCGGAAAGGGCCATACAGAGCGCTGGCGTACTTGGCCGCATAGCTCATAATGGGGATGTGTTCGAGCCCGGCGTCGTCCAGGCCCGAGCGAATGGCCGCCACCATGCCATCCATCATGCCGCTGGGCGCGACCATGTCCGCGCCCGCCCTCACGTGGGTCACCGCGGCCCGGCTGATGTAATCCAAAGTGGGATCGTTGAGCACGTAGCCGATGGGCAGGTTGGGGTTGTAACCCGATTCATCGGGTTTGTTGATGACGCCGCAGTGGCCGTGATCCGTGTATTCGCACATGCAGATGTCGCTGATCACGACCAGGTCGGGCAGAGCGCGCTTGAGCGCGCTTATCGCCTGGGGAATGATGCCGTGGGGATCATAGTTCTCGCTGCCGTGGGCGTCTTTGTGCTCAGGAATGCCGAAGAGGATGACTGAACGCACGCCCAGACGCCACGCCCGCTCCGCCTCCTCGATCATCGTATCGATGGAGAGCTGGTATTGGCCGGGCATGGAGGGAATAGGATGGCGGATTCCCTCGCCATGCCGCACGAACAGGGGATAGATGAAATCCTCAGGGTGGAGATGGGTCTCCCGCACCATCTGCCGCATGGCGGGCGAAAAACGCAGACGGCGGGGGCGGGAGG
>JALWDV010000677.1 GCA_027036755.1 Anaerolineae bacterium | reverse complement strand
GCAAAAAACTTTGCAAACCAATGGCTCCCTCCCCTGCAAAGGAGCGAAGCGACTGGCGGGGGAGGGCTGGGGTGGGGGCCAAGTCCAGCGGCCAAGGCTGCAAAACTGACGAACGCTGTCTTGAACGTTGGCTCAGTAAGCCTACCTTAGTAGTTACCTTACATCGCAAAATCCACGGCCCGGGTCTCGCGGATGACCGTGATCTTGATCTGACCGGGATATTGCAGGCTGTCTTCGATCTTCTGGGCGATGTTGCGGGAAAGCTCGATGGCCCCGAAGTCGTCGATCATCTCCGGTTTCACCAGGATGCGCACCTCGCGGCCCGCCTGGATGGCGTAAGCCTGCTGCACGCCCTTGAAGCTCTTGGCGATGTCTTCCAGGGCCGTGAGCCGCTTGACGTAGTTTTCGAGGGATTCGCGGCGGGCGCCGGGGCGGGCGCCTGAGATGGCGTCGGCCGCGGCCACCAGAATGGCCTCCAGCGATTGGGGCTCCACCTCGTTATGGTGGGAGGCGATGATGTTGACCACCTTCTCGGGCACGCCGTAGCGGCGGGCGATGTCTGCGCCCACCAACGCGTGGGGACCTTCCATTTCGTGACTAACAGCCTTGCCGATGTCGTGCAGCAAGCCGCCCATCTTGGCCGCGCGCACATCGCCGTGCAGCTCCGCGGCCATCAGCCCGGCCAGATGGCTGGTCTCGATGGCGTGGTAGTATTGGTTCTGGCCGTAGCTGGTGCGGAATTTCAGCCGTCCCACCAGCTTCAGCAGCTCGGGATGCAGCCCCTGGAAGCCCGTCTGATACGCGGCCTCCTCGCCCGCTTCGCGGATGATCCGGTCCACCTCGTCCTGGGCTTTGCGCACTTCCTTTTCCACCCGGGCGGGATGGATGCGCCCATCCTGCACCAACTTGCTGAGCGCGCGGCGGGCGACTTCGCGGCGAACCGGGTCGTGGCTGGAGATGATGATGGTCTCGGGCGTGTCATCCACCACCAGATCGACGCCGGTCACAGCCTCGATGGCGCGGATGTTGCGCCCCTGGCGACCGATGATGCGCCCTTTCATGTCGTCCGAGGGCAGGGGCACCGCGGTCACGACGCTTTCGGCCACGATGTCGGAGGCCAGCCGCTCGATGGAGAGGGTGACGATCTCCCGGGCCCGCCGATCCGCGGTCTCAGCGATCTCGGCTTCCACCTGGCGGATGATGCGGGCCATTTCGTTCCGGGCCTGAGATTCGGTGCGGCGGAGAAGCTCCTCCCGGGCCTCGTCGCGCGTCATGCTGGCGATGCGCTCCAATTCGGCCTGATACTTCTCCTCCGCCTTCTCGAGCTGGGCCAGGCGCTTATCCAACTGGCTCTGGCGATGATTCAGCCGCTGCTCGCGTTTTTCCAGATTCTCGGAGCGCATTTCCAGTTGATCCATGCGCCGTTGCGCCCGCTCTTCCAGGCGGGTCAGCTCACGGCGGCGGCGGGTCATTTCCGCTTCGGCCTCGTTGCGCAGCGCGATGGCCCGATCTTTCGCTTCCAGTTCCAGCTTTAGCGCCTTGTCTTTTGCTTCGCTGATGATTCGTTCGGCCTGTTGTTGGGCGGAGGCGAGCTTTTCGGCGTCCTGGCGTTGTTTGTTCCAGATGCCGAGGAAATAGCCGCCTGCCACGCCGATGATCAGGCCGATCAAGACGGCGAGGATGATGAAAATCAGTTGCATGATGATCGTTCCCTGGGGATGATGATTGTTATGATGGAAATCGGAACAGGCGTCATAATCGCCTGCATGCCGATGACGAATGAAAATCCTTTGTTACGTCATTCCGACGACCATAGGGAGGAGGAATCTCCTGGCTTGCAAGGGGATTTCTCGGTCGCTACGCTCCCTCGAAATGACGCAGGAGAGCTTCTTTTTCCCTTTTCGCCTTGGCGACTTTGCGTGAGATCAATTTTCATAGCAGTCAGGCGAGATCATCGGTGGCGCTGATTTGATCAGCCTGAATCTGTTCTCGGAGATGGTCGGTGGCAAGACGGGCGACAGGATAGGGAAACCCCCGTCGTTGGAGATGCCCCAGCATCTTCTTGTCGAAATTCTCTCGCGAGAGGCGCTGCCAGCGATGTGCGCGCTGTTGGCCTGCGGCGATGGCCAAAGCCTCGTCATCCAGAGGCGCCAGGATTTCCGCGATGACGTCCTGGGGGACGCCTTTTTGATAAAGCTCCTGTTGCAGCGCTCGGATGCTGCGGGGATTGAATCGATTGCGGTTTTCCACCCACCAGCGGGCGAATTCCCGGTCGTCCAGATACTCCATCTCGACGAGACGGGCGATGACCTGTTCGCGAATGGGACGGGCGAAATCCGCCTGCTTCAGCGCTTCGTCGATCTCATGCCGAGAGCGGGGGCGGCGGGCCAACAGGCGCAGAGCCTTGTCCATGGCCCGCTGGCGATCATCCTGGGCCCGCAATCGGGCGATCTCCTCGTCCGCCAGATATTGGCCGATCTGCAAGGACGCGGCCAGCACGTCGGGCA
>JALWDV010000676.1 GCA_027036755.1 Anaerolineae bacterium | reverse complement strand
CCGCCCGGCGATGAAGTCGCCGGGCTACAAAACAGCGCCGGATAAATCCGGCTAGCCCCGAAGGGGCGCTGTTTCTAGCCGGGGGACTTCATCCCCCGGCGCTGGCGGCGTTGCTGTTTCTTCAACCAAAATAGGACGCACCCAAATTGTAAAGATGCCGGAAGGACGATATCATACCCAATACCCGATATCCGAATTCACCCCCGGAGTTCTCCATGTCCCCGATTCCCGCTTCGCTTCGCCCGTTTTTCACGCCCGATGGCGTCGCTGTCATCGGCGCATCGGCCACGCCCGGCAAACTGGGCTACGGCGTCATCGCCAACCTCATCAAGAGCGGCTACCAGGGCCCCATCTATCCCGTCAATCCCAGGGCCGACGAGATTTTGGGCCTGCCTGCATATCCCGACATCGGCAGTGCGCCCGATCCGGTGGAGCTGGCCGTCATCATCATCCCCGCGCCCGCCATCCCCGACGCGCTGCGGGCCTGCGGCCAGCGAGGCGTGCGGGCCGCGGCCATCCTCTCGGGCGGATTCGCCGAGATGGGGCCCGAGGGCGAGGCCCGGCAGCAGGAGATTCTGGACATCGCAAAAACCTACGACATGCGCCTCGTCGGCCCCAACGGCGTGGGCGTGCTGAATCCCCACAGCGGTCTCAACACCACCTTCATCGAGCAGATCCCCGAGCCCGGCGACATCGCCTTTCTCTCCCAATCGGGCGCGCTGGGCGGCGCGCTTATCGATTGGGCCCGAGGCCAGCACATCGGCCTCAGCTACTTCGCCAGCTTGGGCAACGCCGCGGATGTGACCGAAACCGATCTCATCCAGGCTCTGGCCGATGACCCGAACACCCGCGTTATCACCGCGTACATCGAAAGCATCCACCACGGCCCGGGATTCATGGCCACAGCCCGGCAGGTCGCGGCCCGCACGCCCATCGTCGCGCTGAAGGCGGGCGGCACCCAGGAGGGCGCGCGGGCGGTGGCCTCCCACACAGCCAGCATCGGCGGCTCGGATGAGGCTTATGGAGCCGCGTTCAAACAAACGGGCGTCATCCGCGCCCGCTCGGTGCAGGAGCTTTTCGATACGGCTATCGCCCTGGCCTACCAGCAGCCGCCCGCGGGCCTGCGAGTAGCCATCCTCACCAATGCGGGCGGGCCCGCTGCGGTCGCGGCCGACGCGCTGGCCCGCAACGGGTTGCATGCGCCCGAGCCGGATGAAGACGCCCGTCAGGCCCTGCGCCAGGCGTTGGGGCCCGCGCCCCAGCTCTTCAATCCCATCGACATGCTGGGCGCGGCCTCGTCGCCCGAATATGAGACCGCTGCCCGCATCCTGCTGCAAAGCGACGCTTACGACGCGGTGCTGGCTATCCTCGTTCCCAACACCGCCAACGATCCCGTGGGCGTGGCCGACGCGCTGGCCCGGGCCTCGGCCGACTCGGCCAAACCCCTCTACGCCTGCTACATGGGCGATGTCAGCATTCGCGAGGGCCGCCAGCGTCTGCATCATCATCGAATTCCGGTCTACGATTTTCCCGAAAACGCGGCTCGGGCCATTGCCAACGCCCGCCGCTGGCAGGTGGTGCGAGAATCGCCTCCGGCCGCGCCCCCCGCGCCCGATCTCGCCCCCTACATGCCCTTCGCCCGGGCCATCGAAGAGATGGCTGCGCAGGGACGCGAGACCGTGGGCGAAGTCGAGCTTTATCCCCTGATCGAGCAGGCCGGCTTCCCCCTGCCGCCCTGGCACGCGGCGTACGCCAAGGCCGAGGCCGAAGCCTTCGCCCGCGTCTATCCCGGTCCCTTCGCGCTGAAAGTGCTTTCACCCGACATCCTGCACAAGAGCGATGTGGGCGGCGTTGCCCTGAACGTGACTGCGGAGCGGGTGGGCAAGATGTACTGGCAGGTGCAGGCCCGGGTGCGACGACGCGCGCGCAAGGCGGGCTTGCAGGGCGTGATCATCCAGCAGATGGCGCAGCCGGGCGCAGAGGTTATCATCGGCATGAGCCGCGACGCCGTTTTTGGCCCCATGATCATGTTCGGCGGCGGCGGCGTTTACGTCGAGGCGCTGCGAGACGTTTCCTTCCGCATCGCGCCCATGGGCGAGGATGACGCCCGGGCCATGATCGCGGAGACGGTGGCGGGGCGTCTGCTGATGCGCGGCGCCCGGGGCCGCAAGCCGGGCGATGTGGACGCGCTGGCCAGGCTGATTGTGCAGGTGGCGGGTCTGGCTCTGAGCGCGCCCCAACTGGGCGAATTCGAGCTGAACCCGGTCATTGTGCATCCCGCGGGCCAGGGCGTCACCGTAGTGGACGCGCGGGCGGCGCTGCTTGGAAAACAGGACGCGGACAAACGCGAACGAACGCGGAGGCAAATCGATCTCATGCAAAGACGCAAAGGGAAATAGGGCTCAACAGGATTTCAGGGGGCATTGACTTTACCAGACCCGCCGGATTGCGAATCCGCCCGGCATCTCAACCACATAACGAACGAAAAATCTCTTGCTACGTCGTTCCGACGACCGCAGGGAGGAGGAATCTCCCAGATGCGTCGCACTTACCGCAGGCCCAAGTGCGTCGCACCTTTCTGTCGCTGCGCTCTCTCGAAATGGCGTAAGAGAGCCTATTTTGGGAACTTTTTTACGAATTATCCGCGTTCATCCGCGTTCATCCGCGTCCTATTTGCGGAACGGGTTACGCCGAAACCTTCTGCGCAGAGATTTCCGCCGCCGTTGCCGGGCTTTTCTGCATCCACTTGGGGCGCACGTGCCAGAAGCGGGCCAGAGCCGCATCCCAATCGGCAAGAAGCTCCTCAGCCAGGGGGCTCTGGGTGTGCTGGTGGTGAGCCTCGACCATGCGGCGCAGGGTGATGCGGGCGGTTTCATCTTCCACCCGGGTGGCGTACACCAATTCCTCGTTGAGCCGGGACAGGAACTGCGGGCGTCGGGCGTCATCCAGCACAAAGGCCTGACCGCCGGTCATGCCCGCGCCAAAGTTGTAGCCCGTGGGCCCCAGCACCACCACCACACCCCCGGTCATATATTCGCAGCCGTGCCCATCCACGCCCTCCACCACCGCGTGGGCGCGGCTGTTGCGCACGGCAAAGCGTTCGCCCGCCCGGCCCGCGGCGTACAGTGCGCCGCCGGTCGCGCCATAAAGACAGGTGTTGCCAGCGATGTAATTCTCGCTCCAGATATAATCCGCGTCCTCCTCCGGGCGCAGGGCGATGACGCCTCCGGCCAGGCCCTTGCCCACGTAATCGTTGGCCTCGCCCATCAGCGTAAAGTGGATGCCCTGGATGAGAAACGCGCCGAAGGATTGTCCGGCGCTGCCCCGGAAGGTGACGTTGATGGCTCCCTGGGGCAGATTGGTGTAGCCCAGTTGCGTCAGCCGCCCGCTGAGCCGCGCGCCCACGGCCCGATCGGTGTTGTAGATGTCGAATTCCCGGTGCAGAGGCGCCTTGTTCAGAGCCAGTGCGGCCAGGGCCGCCTCGGCCACTCGATTGCCCAGTGCGTTGGGCGAATCATAATCGGGCCAAAAGGTGAACCGCCGGGGGCTCTGAGGCGCAGGCTGGGCCAGCAAGGGACTCAAATCCAGCGAATCCAGGGCCGCGTCGCCGGTGCGCTTCTGCGACAGTAGGTCGGTGCGTCCGATGAGATCATCCAGCTTGTGATACCCCATGGCCGCCATCAGCTCCCGCACCTCCTGGGCGATGAAGGTGAACAGCGCCATCACATGCTCCGGCTTGCCCGGGAATTTAGCCCGCAGTTTGGGATTTTGCGAAGCAACGCCCACAGGACAGGTGTTGCGGTGGCACACCCGGGCCATGATGCAGCCTTCAGCGATCATGGCCAGCGTGCCAAAGGAGAACTCATCCGCGCCCAGCAGCGCGGCCATGATCACATCCCGGCCGCTGCGCACGCCGCCATCTGCACGCAAGATCACCCGATCGCGCAGGCCGTTCTGCCGCAGTGCCTGCTGCGCCTCGGCCAACCCCATCTCCCAGGGCACGCCCGCGTGTTTGATGGAAGTGAGGGGCGAGGCGCCGGTGCCGCCATTGCCGCCCGAAATCAGGATGCTGTTGGCCCGGCCCTTGGCCACGCCCGCGGCCACCGCGCCCACCCCGGCCTGAGCCACCAGCTTCACCGAGATGTTGGCCTCGGGATTGATCTGGCGCAGGTCGTAGATGAGCTGAGAGAGATCCTCGATGGAATAGATGTCGTGGTGGGGCGGCGGCGAGATGAGGGGCACGCCCGGCGTGGTCAGGCGGATGGACGCGATGAGATCGGTGACCTTGTGTCCCGGCAGATGTCCCCCCTCGCCCGGCTTCGAGCCCTGAGCCATCTTGATCTGCAGCTCTCGGGCCGAGATGAGATAGGCGGGGGTGACGCCAAACCGCCCCGACGCCACCTGTTTGACCGCACTGTTGCTCTCGGCGCCCAGGCGGGCCGGGTCTTCGCCGCCCTCGCCGCTGTTGGAGGCCGCGCCCAGCCGGTTCATGGCAATGGCCAGCACCTCGTGAGCCTCGGGACTGAGCGCGCCCATGGACATGGCCGCGGTGCTGAACCGGCGCACGATCGCGGAGACCGGCTCCACCTCCTCCACCGGCACAGGACGACGGTCGGGCAGGACGACGAGCAGGTCGCGCAAATCTGTGGCCGGTTTTTGCGCCAGACGCCGGGTGTATTCCCGATAGATGGCGTAGGCGTCGTCGAAATGTTCATCCAGCGCACCGGGCGTGCGCACCGCCCGATGCAGGATGTCGATGATCTCGGGCGTGATGGCATGAACCTCGCCCTGGCGGCGATGTTTGAACTGCCCCCAGTGTTCCAGCTTCTCGGTGGCGGAACGAAAGGCCAGATGATGGCGATAGAACACGTCGCTGGCCAGCTTCTCGAAGCCGATGCCGCCCAGGCGGCTGGGCGCACCCGCGAAGCAGCGATCCACCACCTCCTGATTGAGGCCGATGATCTCGAAAATCTGAGCGCCGCAGTAGCTTTCCACGGTGCTGATGCCCATCTTCGACAAGATCTTCAGCAGGCCCATCTCCAACGCGTGCAGATAATTTCGGCGGGCCTGCTCCGGATCATCCACGCCCTTCAGGCGGCCATCTTCGGCCAGATGCGCCACCGTATCCAGCGCCAGCCAGGGATGCACCGCGTTGGCTCCGAAGCCGATAAGCGCGGCCAGACGATGAACGCTGACCACATCCCCCGCCTCCACCAGAATGCTGCCCTGGGTGCGCAGGCCCTGGCGGATGAGGTGATGATGCACCGCGCCCACGGCCAGCAGCGCGGGAACAGGCGCTCGGGTGGGGCCGATATTGCGATCGCTGAGCAGCAGCAGATTGTGGCCGTTGCCGAAAGCCTCGGCCGCCTCCTGGCTGATGCGATCCAGCGCGCCGGTGAGGCCCGCCTCGCCCTCCACCACCGGGAAGGTGATGTCGATCTCCACCAGCGAGAAGGGCAGGCCGTCATGCGCGTCGTCGAAGCGGGTGTTGCGATCGCGGCGAAGCTGGCGCAGCAGCCCCAGGGTGTCGGCATCCAGCACCGGGGTTTTCAGGCCGATGAGTCGGGCGTGGCGGGGCGTCTCTTCGAAGATGTTGCGCCGCGTGCCCAGCAGCATGTTCAGCGACATCACCATCTTCTCCCGCAAGGGATCGATGGGCGGGTTGGTGACTTCGGCGAAGCGCTGATAGAAGTAATGGTAGAGGGGCCGGGGCAGCTCCGACATCACAGCGGGCGGGGTGTCATCTCCCATGGCTCCGGTGGGCTCTTTGCCGCCGATAGCCATCGGTTTTAGCATGGCGCTGACGGATTCCACCGTGTGCCCAAAGGCCTGCTCCAGAGGCAACAGGTCGGGGACAGCAGCGTCGGTCGGGTCGAAGAGGACGCCCTCCTCGTAGACCGGCGGCTGCATCTCTGCGCCAGCCCCGGCCAGCCCCCGGGCGCTGCGGCGGATGGCCCGAGCCAGCTCGTCGATCTGATAGAAATTGGACTTGTTCCACTGGGCGTAGGGGCGGCGATGACTGACCTCGGTTTTGGTTTCATCATTCAGCAGCAGCCGCCCGCGATAGATATCCACCACCAGCATCTGGCCCGCGCCCAGCTTGCCCTTGCGCACGATCCGTTTGGCAGGGATGGGCACGGCCCCCACTTCGGAGCTGGCAATGAGCAGCCCGTCGGTGGTGCGTTTGTAGCGCAAGGGCCGCAGGCCATTTCGATCCAGTGAGGCTCCGGCCACCCGGCCATCGGTGAAGACCAGGGCCGCGGGCCCGTCCCAGGGCTCGGAGAGCGCGGCGTGATAGCGATAGAAGGCCCGCACCTCCGGCTCCATCGCGTCCATGTTCTCCCAGGCCTCAGGCGTCAGCATCATAATGGCGTGACGCAGCTCGCGGCCGTTGCGCACCAGCGCCTCCACCGCGTTGTCCAGCATGGCGCTGTCGGAGCCTTTTTTATTCAGGATGGGGGCGATGGTTTTGCCCCAGGCGTCTTCCTGCAACCGCCCCTCCCGGGCCCGCATCCAGTTGACATTGCCCTGGATGGTGTTGATCTCGCCGTTGTGGCCCAGCAGGCGGAAGGGTTGGGCCCGGCGCCAGGTGGGCACGGTGTTGGTGGCGTAGCGCTGATGATAGAGGACGATGGCGCTGCGATAGTCGGGATCGGCCAGATCGGAATAGAAGTTGGTGAGCTGCGAGCCCAGCATCAGCCCCTTGTAAACGATGGTGCGGCTGGAGAAGGAGGGGATGTAGATATCCAGGCCCGCGGCCGCGAATTCCCGCTCGATGGCCTTGCGGGCCAGAAAGAGGATTTTTTCGAAGGGCTCGTTGCGGTCCAAAAAATCGGGGCGGGTGATGAGAACCTGCCAGATTTCGGGGCGGGAGGAGGCGGCCACCGATCCCAGCGCATAAACGTTGATGGGGACTTGCCGCCATAACAGCAGGGGCGCGCCCAGCAACTCCAGCTCAGCGGCCACAATGGACTGCCAGCGTTCCGGTTCCAGCCCCTGGGGGACGAAGAACATGCCCGCGGCCAGATCGCCGTACTTCATCTGCGGCAGGCCCAGCAGCTTGCCGAAGAAGCGCACCGGAATCTGGGTGAGCAGGCCCGCGCCATCCCCTGTGCCCGAATCCGCGGCTACGCCCCCGCGATGTTCCATGCCCGCCAGCGCCTCCACCGCCAGGGTGACGATCTCGTGGCTGCGCCTGCCGGGGATGTCGGCGATAAGGCCGATGCCGCAGGCGTCGCGGTCGAAGCTGGCTTGATGCAGGGGGGAGTAGTCGGCGATGGAAGCGGGCATAATTTCCTCCTGGATGAGTGCAGTGAATAAAAAAACGCCCCTGGTCGATGACTCGGGCCAGGGGCGACGTTGCCGGATGATGAAATTGTGGGGCGCATTGTATCACACCTGACTATATGAACCAAACAAGAAATCCAGCAGTTGGTTGTCTTTTCCCGCTCAAACCTGACAGGTTCTCGTAACCCTGGCGGCAGGAGGTGTGTTTTTCAGTCAGCAACAAGGCGTGCAAGGCGCTGAATCGCTGCCAAAGGAACCTGTCAGGTTAATTCAAGCGAAAACGACCTCAACTGTTACCCCGTTTTTTCATGAACATTGACAAAATAAGCCGGTTATAGGCTTGGGGCGCTTCGCGCCCACCGCCAGCGCCGGGGGATAAAGTCCCCCGGCTAGAAACAGCGCCCCTGCGGGGCTTAGCCGGATTTATCCGGCGCTGTTTTGTAGCCCGGCGACTTCATCGCCGGGCGGACGTGGCGAACGCCACTA
>JALWDV010000675.1 GCA_027036755.1 Anaerolineae bacterium | reverse complement strand
AGCCGCTGGTTTGCAGTAACTGCTAACGTACCCCGGTTAATAAACCACAAAGGGCACAAAGGCACTAAGAACACGAAGAAAAAATGTATAAATTCCCCTTTGTGCCTTTGTGTCTTAGTGCTCTTAGTGGTTTTCGGGTGACAGACCGGTGACGACCTTAGTAGTTACGGTTTGCAAAGTTTTTTGCAGACGGAGAGGTCTTCCCTCCCGCTTGCGGGGGGGGGGCCAGGGGGGCCTGCCGCAGCAGAAGCCAAGCCACCGAAAACAGACAGACTACCTTAGCAGTTACAATTCGCCGCTGATAACGCGGATACGGATGAAGACCTCACGCAAAGGCGCAAAAGCCGCCAAGACTCCTTTGCCTCTTTTTCCCTTTGCGCCTTGGCGTCTTTGCGTGAGATCTATTTTCAAAGCGGATTTTAGCCGCCCGGAATTGGCGGTTTGCCCGCAATCCAGTTGCCGATATCCATGACTGTGACGATGACCATGAGGCCGACAAGCAAAACGAATCCCGTGATGTGAACCAGCGCCTCCTTTTCCGGGGGAATGCGGCGGCGGCTGATCATCTCGGCCAGGGCGAACATGATGCGCCCGCCATCCAGTGCGGGGATGGGAAGCAGATTGAAGATGGCCAGCATCACGCTGAGCAAGGCGGTCCAGTTGAGCAGGGTCGGCAGGCCCTCTTTGGCGAATTCCGCGGTCATGCGGCCAATGGCCACGGGCCCGCCCACGCCGCCCGCGGGCATGGGCGCGCTGGGCGAAATCAATCCCCGAATGAGCTCAGCCAGACCCGCGACGATCAACACAGACGTCTCCCAGGTTTGTTGGACGCCGAGGATGAGCGCCCGAACGGGGCCGTAGTGAACGATCTCGATATCCGAGGGAGAAACCGTGGGCTCGATCCTCACCCCGGTCGCGCCTTGCCCCTCGGGGATTTCCTCGGGCAAGCGCGGGCGCAAGGTGACGCTCACCACCTCATCGCCCCGCTGCAAGGTGATCGCTATATCCTTGCCTGCATTTGCGTCGATGGCGGCCTTGACGTTGGCAAGACCGGTGACTTTTTGGCCATCGATGGTGAGGATGACATCGCCCGGCTGGATGCCGGCCTGGTCTGCGGGGCTTTCGGGCGCGACAGCCGTGATCTTGATGGGGACGCTATCGACATCGGGCACGCCGCCCATGAACACGATGGCGAAGATGGCCACAGCCGCGACCAGATTCATAAACGGACCCGCCACCATGACCACGATGCGCCGCCAGGGGGCCACGTTGGGCAACGCTTGAGGGTCCTCGTCGTCACCATCCTCGCCCGCCATGCGCACGAAGCCGCCGAAAGGTATCCAGTTGAGAGTGTATTCCACCCCATTGCGCTCGAATAATTTGACCAGGCGCGGGGGATAGCCGAAGCCGAATTCCAGCACGCGCACGCCCATCCACCGGGCGGCCAAAAAGTGCCCCATTTCATGGATGAAAACCAGAAATCCCAGAACAGGGATGACTGCTAAAATTGCAAAAGTTGAAAGATGTAGATCGAACATAGATGTGTAAAACTCTTTTTGAGATCGACGCTCGAAACAGAGGCCGTTGGCGTGTTCCAAATTTAGAATCCGCAAAGGGAAAGGAGGCGATTTCATCCCTCCAGGCCTCCTTTTCGCCAAGCCAAATTTGGAATTACTGCGTCACGAGGATTTCCGCCATGACGCTTGACGCTTGACGTTTTACGTTTGACGCCACTGGCAGAAAGCTGTGATGAGGAGACCGCAGGACGCCTGGGAATTTACGTCGGGCTGCCTGTTATTCTATCACAGATACGCCAAATCGGTCGCAACGGTTCCTGGATTCTGGGCGGCGAAGATGAAGGGCGGGTTAGAAGCAGTTAGGCGCTTTGGCCTCGTCAAATCGAGAATTCACATCATCTGCCCGCGGGATTCGCCGCTGATAACGCAGATGCGGCGGATTTCCGCGGATTTTTCGGATTGAAAAAGGATAGCGAGGAGATTCCACATCCCTGCGGTCGTCGGAATGACGTAACAAAGGGGTTTCATTGTGGGCGAGTCTGCAACGGGCGTGATGCGTGACGACCTCACGCATTACGAATCACGCATTACAGGATTGGCTGCCCGCGCCGTCCTGGCCGCGAGTCACTTTCACCCGTATCGGCGCAGGTGCGCCCGCGGTCGCACTATTCCCGCAGCGCCAACGCCCGCTGATAAAGCGCCCGCCGGGGCAGGCCCGTTAGCGCGGCCACCAGCCGGGCCGCGTCCGCGGTGGATGCGCCTCCGGCCAGCAGTCCGGCCAGCGTCTCCTCCGCCTCGGGCGTGATGACCTGCGGAGAGGACGCAGGCGCGCCGCCCACCAGCGCCACGATCTCGCCCCTGGGCGGCTGCGCAAAGGCCCGAACCGCATCCTGCGCCCGCCCCCGCCAAAACTCCTCGTGCAGCTTGGTCAGCTCTCGGGCGATGACCACAGGCCGTTCCGGCCCCAACTCCCGGGCGATATCCGCCAGCAGCGCGGGCAGGCGGCGGGGCGATTCATAGAAAATGAGCGCGCCCGGCTCGGCCCGCAGGCTTTGCAGCAGCTCGGCCCGGGCCTTGGCCTTGCGGGGCGGAAACCCGAGAAACAGGAATCGGTCGGCGGGCAGGCCCGAGGCCGCCAGCGCAGTCAGCAGCGCGCTGGGCCCGGGGACGGGAATGGGCTGGAAGCCCGCCGCAATCGCGGCCCGCACCAGTTGATAGCCGGGGTCCGAGATGACGGGCGCGCCCGCGTCGCTCACCAGCGCCACCGCGTCGCCCGCGGCCAATCGGGCCAGAACGCCCTGGATGCGCTCCTTCTCGTTGTGCTCGTGCAGGCTGACCAGGGGCTTGCGGATGTCGTAATGGGCCAGCAGCCTGCCCGTATGCCGCGTATCCTCCGCCGCGATGACATCGGCCTCTCGCAGCACGCGCAGCGCCCGCAAGGTGATGTCTTCCAGATTGCCGATGGGGGTGAAGACGAGATAAAGGGGCATGAGCTTTCGCTATTGCTGATTTTCTGCGGGCGGTTTGTAGAAAAGCTCGATGTCAATCTCGCCGCGACGCACCTGGGCCCGGGGAAAAACGCCCGTCGCGGGCCAGTCCGCAATGTCCTGATTGAGCGCATCGGTGATGACATCCAGATTGGCCCCTGCATACAGTCCGATGACAGCCCACCCCATGACCAGCCGATCCATGGCCACCCGGCCCGCGGGAACCTGCTCCTCGGGCAGGGTCGCCACATAAGCGTTCATTTCGTTGTGCAGCGCCGCGATGCTATCGCGCAGGGCAATGCCTGCGTCACTGCGCTTGACCATCCAATCCGAAACCAGGGGCGCGCCGTAAAGGCCGCTGGCCGCCCGATACTTGATGGCCAGCCATTTCACCTGATCATAAACAACCCGGGCTCGCTCGTCGCCGCTCAAATCCTCCCGGGCGTATTGATTTTGATAATACACCGAACGCCCCAAATCCTCATCGAAAAGCTTGTTTTCCAGCAACCGCGCAGCGCCGGCCGCGGCCCGCCCGCCCCGGCGACTCCAGTCATCGATATAAGACTGGGCCGCCTGCTGGCGCGCCTCCTGCAGATCTTCAATGGCCTTGGGGTAGGCGGGCGGGTGCAAAATGGGAGCCAGGGGGAAGGTCGGAGCGGGGGCGGGCGCGTAAGTGAGCACCGGGATGGCGCTGATGGCCTGACCTCGGGCCGCGTCGCCCAGCGCGATGTAGTGCGCGCCGATGTCGTTGAGCAGGTCTTTGCGCAGGGGCGTGGTCAGCTCGGGACTGAATTGGGCGATGGTCAGGGCCTGTTCCAGCGCCCAGCCCGCTGTTTCCTTCTCATTCAGCTTCGCCCAGCCTTCCGCGGCCTGCACCAGCAACTGCGCCCGCATGTAATCGGGCAGATCAGGCAAAATCATGGCCAGGTCTGCGGTGTGTTGCAGAAAAACCCGGGCGTCCGGCTCCCGTTCGGCCTCGATAAAGCGATTGGCCAGCGCGTCCACCCAGCCCAGCCGCTGGTTGGCGGGCAGATCGGGCGTGAGCAGGGTGAGCGCGGCCGCGGTGTCCAGCTCCTCCCGCGCCATCGCGTAGCGATACACCTGATCCGGCGGCGCTCCCGCCAGCGACCACACGGCCAGGCCCGCGGAGATGCGCTGGGGCTCGGGCATATCCCAGGGGGCCTCCCACAGCGCCGGAGCCGGGGCGTAGCTGAGTTTGATGTAGGCGGCGATGGCCCCCACGCCGATGATGAGCAAGATCACCAGCGCGCCGATGAGCGCCCAGAAAATCGGGGGCGGACGGCGGCGGGTTTGGGGAATGGGCGCGGCTTCGGGCATGATGGAAGAAATGGGGATCAACCCACCCAGAGATCCAGAGAGGCCAAGGGATTGTAGCGTCGTTCGTGGCCCACGGTGGTGAAAGGCCCGTGGCCCGGATACAGGACGTAGTCGTCGGGCAGGGTGAGAATCTGCTCGTTGATGGCGCGGATGAGCTGGCTGTGATTGCCGCCGGGCAAATCGGTGCGTCCGATATTCTCGCGGAAGACCGTATCGCCCACCCAGGCCCGATGGTTTTTATGATCAACAAAGATGACCGAGCCGGGCGAATGGCCGGGGACATGCCGCACCTCCAGCGTCTCCTCGCCCAATTGCAGCCGCTCGCCATGTTCAAGATAACCGTCCACCGTCGGCGGCGGGCCCCACTCCCAGCCCAGCCAGGCCTGCACGGCCCGGGGCGTGTAATCCAGCACCGGCTGTTCGTCCCGATGCAGATGGAACGTGGCGCCGGTGGCTTCTTTGATGTCGGGCGCGGCCAGGACGTGATCGAAATGGGCGTGGGTGTTGATGATGCGGGTGAGACGGGCGTCGTTCGCTTCCAGCAGCGCCAAAACGTCCCCCGCGTTGCCGCCCGGGTCAATCAGCCAGGCCTCGCGGGTCTGAGAATCGACGAGCAGAAAGCAGTTGGTGTGGAGCAAGCCCACGGTGAGATGGTGGATGTGCATCGGCGGTTATGAATTGGTGAGGGCGTCGGGCCGCCCGGTGAGTTTGAGCGAGCGGGCGCGGCGATAGAGCTGGCGATAGCTTCGGGCAGCGGCGTCCACCGAGACGTCGCGGGTCATGGCGTTGCGCTGGATGGCCCGCCAGATGTCGGGGTGGCGGTGGATTTCCAGGGCCCGCACCAGCGCGGCGTACAGGGCCATGCCATCGTAGGGCGCGAACCTGAAGCCCGTGCCCACCTCGGGCGGATGATGATCGATGACAGTGTCTTTGAGCCCGCCCGTGGCGTGCACCACCGGCGCGGCGCCGTAGCGCATGGCTTTGAGCTGATCCAGGCCGCCGGGCTCGAAGCGGGAGGGCATAAGAAAGATGTCGCTGCCCGCGTAAATGCGCCGGGCCAGGGGTTCGTCGTAGGAGGGATGGAAAGACAGGCGTCCGGGATAGCGCTGTTGCAAATCCGCCAACTGATGATGATAACGCGGGTCGCCCGAGCCCATGATTGCGAATTGCACCGGCAGCAGCCGCAAGGCGGGCTCCAGCACCGAGATGAGGATATCGAAGCCCTTTTGGTCGGTGAGCCGGGAGGTGAGGCCGACGAGCGCGGTTTCGGGCTCCTGGCTCAGCCCCATCTCCTGTTGCAGCGCGGCCTTGCACGCGGCTTTGCCCGAAAGATCGTCGCTATCGAAGGCCGCGGCCAGTGCGCTGTCGGTGGCGGGATTCCAGGCGGTTACATCGATGCCGTTGAGGACGCCGAAGAGCCGTTCCCGCCGGTCTCGCAGCAGGGGGTCCAGGCCCTCGCCGAATTCGGGCGTCTGAATCTCGCGGGCGTAGGAGGGGCTGACCGTGGTGATGATGTCTGCGAAGATGATGCCCCGGCCCATCATGCTCACCACCTGGTTGAGGGTGGGCGCGATGTCGGGATGGGCGATGAATCCCTGCTGGGCGATGCCCGCGATCTGCAACACCCGATGGCCGAAAATGCCCTGGTAGCCCAGGTTGTGGATGGTGTAAACCACCGCGGTCTGGCTGAAGAAGGGATCGTCCTGGTAGGTGGTGCGCAGCCAGTTGGGGATGAGCGCGGTTTGCCATTCGTTGCAGTGGATGACGTCGGGCCGCCAGTTCAGATGACGCATGGCCTCCAGGCTGGCGCGGCTGTAAAAGACGAAGCGCTCGCCGTCATCGGGGAAGGAGTAGATGCCCTGGCGGGAGCCGAAGAAGCGCTGGTGCTCGATGAAGTAGATGGGGATGTCGGGATCTGGCGCCTGCCACAGGCCCGCCCAGAGGACGTCATTCTCGAAGGGGACGGGAAAACGCTCCAGCGCCCGGGTGAATCCCAGCCTGTCGGGATCGATGAGGCCATACCGGGGCAAGATAACGCGCACATCGTCCCCCAGCCTGCGCACCGCGCGCGGCAGCGCCGCGGCTACCTGGGCCAGACCGCCCGTGGCAGCGTAGGACAGGATTTCGGCGCTGAGATAGAGGATGTTGAGCGCGTCCATGCGATGATCCTATCTCAATTATCCCGGATGCACAAAAAGGGAACAGACGTTGCGTCCGTTCCCTCCTCTCGGCATAGCTATGATGATGCGACGTTTTGTCGCCGCGGCGGGCGTTATGCCTCTTCTTCGACTTCGAAGACCTGGCGGCCGCGGTACGTTCCGCAATAGGGGCAAACCTGATGCGGGGGAATCTTGGCCTTGCAGCTCGGACAGGTGACGAGATGGACGCGGCTCAGCGCGTCATGGGCGCGACGGCGGTCGCGGCGGCCTTTGGAAACTTTGCGCTTGGGATGGGGAGTCATGGTTCTTTATCTCCTGGTTATGAAAAAGGAATCTGTTTTTTCGGTGATGCGGGATAATTGCTAAGGTAGTCCTGTTTACCAAACACGGATAGGAGGAAACACGGATAAAATTTTTTTGAATGACTTCGTGTCTTCGCTTCCGTCGTGTCTTCGTGGCAAAAGAGGACGATTGGGGCCAACTATGTTAGCAGTTACGATGCGGGGTCAGTCGTCGTTTTTGTCTTGCTTCAGATAGAGGCTGAGCGCAGCCCAGCGGGGGTCTATCTCTTCATCCTGGCAGGTGCAGGTCTCGTAGTTGAGATTAGCGCCGCAGGTGGAGCAGAAACCTTTGCAATCGGGCCTGCACAAGGGCGTCATGGGCAGCGACAGCAGGATGGATTGCCGCAAAATCTCGCTGATATCCAGGATGTGGTGTTCGTCGATGAGCAGCGCTTCGTCCGCATCATCAGCATGGATGGGCTGGCCGGTGGCCATATCCACCGAGGGGATGAAGACCTCCTCGATGTCGATGTGGATGGGCTGCTCGAAGGGCTCCAGACAGCGGGAGCACTGCAAGGTCACTGCTGTGTCGCCGGTGACCAGGGCCACAATGCGTTCATTGGTCCAAAGAAAACGGGCGTTTCCCTCGAATGGAGCGACGACATCGAAGCCGTCATCCAGTTGGTCCAGTTCGGAGACCGGGATGTAGAGTTTGTGGGAACGCGTGCCGCCCTTTGGCCCCGTTAAAAGCCCCGCAACATTGAATTGCAGGGAGTCGAGGTGCGCGATTTTGTTGGACACCAGAGTATTATACCGTTTTTATCTGTAAAATGGCAAAAATCGAGGGGGTGGTAATTTCAAATTTGGTTCGGAGACAAGCCCCCCTCCCGGCCTCCCCCCGCTTCGGCTGACGCCTTGCAGGGGGAGGAGCCGCTGGTTTGCCAATCTGTTTGGCAGATGGACGTCTCCCTCCCCCGAACACGAGCGCAGCGAGTATCGG
>JALWDV010000674.1 GCA_027036755.1 Anaerolineae bacterium | reverse complement strand
GGCAAAAAGGAGGCCGGGAGGGGAAAATCGCCTCCTTTCCGCTTGCGGATTCTAAATTTAACATTGATGAATGACGTAATGTGACATTGTCAAAGTAGTTACGTTCTGGGGGATAAAGCCGCCGGACGGGTCTGGCAAACGTCCCTGAATGACATTCACCCAGGCCAAAATTTCTATTCCTGCCGCCTTCGTGCTATCCTTTGAGATTATGACTCATCCACCGATTTTCGATCTCGACAACATCAAAGAACTGGCCCGCGCCGCGGGCGATATCGCACTGGGCTACTTCCGCAACACCACCGTCACTATGAAGGCGGATGACACGCCCGTCACCGCCGCGGACAAGGCCATCGAACGCTTTCTCACAACCCAACTGCGCCAGGCTTATCCCGATTTCGGCATTCTGGGCGAAGAAGGCGCTGATTTCGATCAAGACGCGGCCTATCGCTGGGTGCTGGACCCCATCGACGGCACCAACGCATTCGCCGCCGGATTGCCGGTGTGGGGAATCAGCATCGGCCTGATGCAAGGCAGCCAACCTCTGGCGGGCGTCATCTATCTGCCCGCGGTCGATGATTGCTTTGCAGTGGATCTGGAAGGCCCGGCCACCCTCAATGACCGCCCCATCCACGTCATCGCGCCCGGGCAGCCCATCTCTTCGGAGAGCATCATCCTGGGCTCGGCCGACGCACACCTGCGCTGGGACATTCGATTTCCGGGCAAAGTGCGGGCCTTCGGCTCCTGCGCCGCCCATTTTTGCTACGTGGCCGCGGGTAGCGCGCTGGCGGGGCTGAACACCCACACCGCCATCTGGGATATCGCCGCGGCCCTGCCCATTTTGCAGCGGGCGGGCGGCGCGGCCGAGCTGCTCAGCGGCGCGCCCCTGTCCCTTGAGAGCGCAACCCGGGGCGTCAAAATCCCCGAGCCGGTTTTCTACGGCGCTCCCTACTATCTCGACGCCATTCGGGCCCAGCTACATTCCAAGTGAATGTCCAGAAATCACTTGGGTGCGTCCAATTTCGATTGGAAGCGGTTGCCACGTCCGCCCGACGATGAAGTCGCCGGGCTACAAAACAGCGCCGGATAAATCCGGCTAGCCCCGCAGGGGCGCTGTTTCTAGCCGGGGGACTTTATCCCCCGGCGCTGGCGGCGGGCGCGAAGCGCCCCGCCAATGAATGGGGTATTTTAACTTTTCAACTCATTTTGGACACACCCAAATCATAAGGCGGACTGTGCAGGCGGCCAAAGACGAGAAGGGGGCTGTCTTCTCGCTGTTGCGCCCGGCCTCTCCACCTCCAGACCACGCGATGCGCATCCTGCTTCTCACCCCCCAATTCCCCTGGCCCACGCATCAGGGCACGACCCTGCGCAACTTCAATCTGCTCAGACAACTGGCCCGACGCCACCAGGTGCATCTGTTCAGCCTCCTGGCTCCGGGGGATGATCCCGCGTCCGGGCCGGTGAAAGACCTGTGCGCCAGCATCGTCACAGCGCCGCAACCGACCCGCAGCATGGTCGACCGGATGCGCGACATGATCGCCACGCCGCTGCCCGACATGGCCCGGCGGCTGTGGTCGCCCCAAGCGGCCCGAAAGATGGCGGAGACGGCTCGCGCCCTGTCTCCCGACATCCTGCAAATCGAGGGCATCGAGATGGCCCCCTACTTCTTCGCCTTGCGGGATGCAGGCGTCGCCGTGGGCCGGGTTGTTTACGACGCGCACAACGCCGAGACCCTGTTGCAGCGGCGGGCCGCCCTGGCCGATGTTCGCCGTCCCGGGCGCTGGCCCGCAGCCGCCTACTCCGCAGTGCAGACGGCCAAACTGCGACGCTATGAGCAGAAACTCCTCCGCAGCGTGGATGGCGTCGCCGCGGTCAGCGAGCCCGACGCCCGCTTTTTGCGCGCCCTGGCGCCCCAAACGCCTTTGCGCGTGGTCACCAACGGCGTCGACCTGGCCAACTACCAGCCCGACGAGATATTTCCTTCCGTCCTGGAAGGCCCCGGCCCTCATCTCGTCTTCACCGGCAAGATGGACTTTCGGCCCAATGTGGACGCGGCCCTGTGGTTCGCCCAGAGGGTGACGCCGCACCTGCGGGCCGCGGGCGTCGACGCGCATTTCTGGGTGGTGGGGCGCAATCCCCACGCCCGGCTGGACGCGCTGGCCGGACGCAGCGACGTCACCATCACAGGCGCCGTGCCCGACGTTCGCCCCTACATCGTGCAGGCGGATGCGTACGTGGTTCCCCTGCTGGCGGGCGGCGGCACTCGCTTCAAGATCCTCGAATCTCTGGCCCTGGCGAAACCCGTGGTCTCCACCCGGCTGGGCGCAGACGGCATTCCAGTGGTGGATGGCGTGCATCTGGCCCTGGCCGATGCCCCCGACGACTTCGCCCGACGCATCGTCGAACTGTTGGCGGATGAGGAGCAGGCCGCGGCCATGGGACGCCGCGGACGGGCGTTCATCCAGCAGCATTTCAGTTGGGACGTCATTGTTCCCGAACTGGAAAAGCTTTATCGGGCGTGATGCGGCCCACCCAAACAGTTTTGTCCGACAGCGGCCTTATGTTATGATTGGGCGTCTGTCGGCGGGCTTTCTCGCCGAGCATTTCCCCGAACTGTCATCTTCCTGCAAAGGAGACCTCTCATATCATGGATCAAATCTTCAACCTGCTGGGCGTTGGCCTCACCTGGGTGGTGGCCATCATCGGCGGGCTGCTGGCCGCCTTCTGGGTGGGCCTCATCATCTGGACCTGGCGCGACATCCGCTCCCGCTCCGACGACATCTTCGCCGCGCTGCTGGCCGCGCTGCTGGTGGCCGTGTTCAACGTCATCGGCCTGCTGATCTACATCCTGGTGCGGCCCAAGCAAACCCTGGCCGAACAATACGATCGGGCGCTGGAAGAGGAAATCCTGCTGCGCGAGCTGGAGCAGGCTCCCACGTGCTACAACTGCGGGCGTCCGGTCAAGCCCGAATGGCAATTCTGCCCCTACTGCGAGGCCGAACTCAAGCATCCTTGCCCGCAATGCGGCTATCTGCTGGAGCCCGAATGGAAGCGCTGTCCGCAATGCGGCGCGCGCGTCGGCGAAACGAACGCTCACACCCACGAAGCGCCCTCTCTCGCGCCCCAGACCATCATTCCCCCTCCCGCAGCGCCCCCCCTTCCCGAAATTCCGGAAGTGCAGCAGCCCGAGATTTTTGCAGAGCAAGCGCCCGAACAGGAACCGGCTCCGCCGCCAACCGCCGAACTCCCCGAAGTCGAGGCCATCGCCCGGGCCGAAAAGATCAAGCAGCAAGGGCTTCTCGACGAAAATTGACAATCTCACCGCTCCATGCTACGCTTGCTTCATCATGATTAACTTCCTTTCTCGCCCCAGGCGTCGTCTTTTCTAGCCAGCCAACTCCGGCCTGGAAAAGCGCACGCGGGACGATTTTGATTGACTCGCAACAAGCTCTCCGACCGGAGGGCTTTTTTCTTGCCCGCAAAGTAACTACTAAGGTCTCATCACCACTTTTTGCCACAAAGACACGAAGGATAACGAAGGCGCGAAGTGTTTTCTTTATTTTTCCCTTCGTGCCTTCGAAAAACTTCGAGCCTTCGTGGCTTTTTGAGGCTTAAAGTCGAGTGCGTTAGCAGTTACCCCGCAAATCTGCAAAGGAGCGCCCATGCTCGACATCGGCATCGTCGGAGCCACCGGCTACACCGGCTACGAACTCATCCAGATCATCGCCCGCCACCCCCAGGCCAGGCTGGTCTGGGCCACCTCGGAATCCTCCGCAGGGCAGCGCATCAGCGATCTCTATCCCACGCCCGATGACACGCGTCTCATCCGCTTCGATGACGCGCCTCTGGCCCGGGCGGACGCGATCTTCTTCTGCCTGCCCCATGCGGCCAGCATGGAGGCCGTGGCCAGAGCCCGGGCCGCGGGCGTGCGCGCCATCGATCTCTCGGCCGACTTCCGTCTGCCCGACCCCGCGGTCTACGAGCGCTGGTACGACACACCCCACACCCAAACCCGTCTGCTGAAAACAGCGGTCTATGGTCTGTGCGAGGTGAATCGCGAGGCCATCGCCGGGGCCGAACTGGTGGCCAATCCCGGCTGCTATCCCACCAGCGTCAACCTGGGGCTGTGGCCGCTGGCCCGAGCGGGCGCGCTGGGCCCGCGCATCATCGCCGATTCCAAATCGGGCGTCTCGGGCGCGGGCCGCAAGCTGCGCCTGGGCAGTCACTTCGTCGAGATCAACGAGAACATGGTCCCATACAGCATCGGCTACGCCCACCGGCACATCGCCGAGATGGAGCTGATCCTGGGCCAGAACATTCCCGACGTGCAGATCACCTTCTCGCCCCATCTCATCCCCGTCAACCGCGGCATCCTCTCCACGATTTACGTCACCCTTGATCCCGGCCTGGATGAAAAAGCCGTGCGAGACATCTATCGCGAAGCGTATGCGGCGGAGCCCTTCATCCATCTGTTGCCGTCGGGCCGTACAGCCACCCTGCGTCACACCGTGAACACCAACCGGGTCGCCATCGGCGTCACGCCCCTGCCTCGTCCGGGCGAATGGATCATCACCGCCAGCGAGGACAATCTGCTGAAAGGAGCCAGCGGCCAGGCCGTGCAGAACATGAACATCATGTTCGGGCTGGATGAGACGCTGGGGTTGCTTTGAAAATCGATCTCACGCAAAGCCGCCAAGACGCAAAGGGCAAAAGAAGCAAAGAATCCTTGGCGGCTGACGCGCCTGCGTTCCGTTGCGTCATTTCGAGGGAGCGCAGCGACCGAGAAACCCCCTTGCAGACGAGGAGATTCCTCCTCCCTGCGGTCGTCGGAATGACGCGACAGGGAGCTTTACCGGCATCGAACGCCAAATTCTCATCCCCAACATCAGGGAAAATCACTATGGATCAACAACCTTCTCCCATCCATGTCATCAAGATCGGCGGCAGCCAGATCGACAATCGCGAATTTCTGACCCAAATGGTGGAAACCATTCGCGACATCCGCAAACAGGGCGTGCGCCCGGTCATCGTGCACGGCGGCGGCAAGGAGATCGCCCGTCTGCACGACGAGTTGGGCGTGCCTTTCGACTTCGTCGAAGGGCTGCGAGTGACCAGCGAACAATCCATGCGGCTGGTGAAGATGGCCCTGGGCGGCATCGCCAATGTGCGGGTGGTGCGCTGGCTGGTCAACGGCGGCGTGGACGCCATCGGGCTCACCGGCATCGACCTGGGCATGATCCGGGTGGAGAAGCTGGAAATCAATGGCGCTGATCTGGGCCGGGTGGGCCAGGTGGACGCGGTGCATATCGAACGCCTGGCGCTTTTGCTGGATGAGGACATCGTGCCCGTCATCTCGCCCATCAGTCTGGGCTATGACGGTCTCAGCTACAATGTCAACGCGGATCATGTGGCCGAGGCCCTGGCTACGGCGCTGGGGGCCGCGCACCTGGTGTTTCTCACCGACACGCCCGGGGTCAGCATCGCGGGACGCGTTCAGCGCATCATCGCGGCCGAGCAGGTGGAGGACCTGATTTTCGGGCATTTCATTACCGGCGGCATGATCCCCAAGGTGCGTTCTGCGGCGTCAGCGGCCCAAAAAGGCGTTCCCAGCGCCATCATCACCGATCTGCCGCATTACGCCCGGGGCGAGGGCACTTTCATCGTTTCGACATCGCTGAAGCCGGGCGCCACCGCAGATGATCGCACCATCGACGTCTCGGGCCAGCAGCAAGAAAGTTGATATTGGATATTTGATATTCGATTCACCCCGGAATAGGGGCGATATCCACAATATGCAATATCCAGTATCCAGTATTCCACACTTCTGATACGAGGAGCCTTATGAACCCTATCGAACTGGAACAAAAATATCTGGTGCACGCCTACAATCGCCCGCCATTTGTGTTGACCGATGGTCAGGGCGCGTGGCTGCAAGACGCAGACGGCAATCAGTATCTCGATCTGGTGGCCGGCATCGCGGTCAGCGCCCTGGGCTACGGCGACGCGGCGATCGCACAAACCATCTGCGAGGCGGGAAAGAAGCCCCTGCACTATTCCAACCTGTATCACAATGAGCCCATGGCCCGGCTGGCCGCGAAGCTGGTGGAGATCACCCCCTTCGCCGACCGGGTGCATTTTCAGAACAGCGGCACAGAAAGCACCGAGGCTGCGATGAAATTCGCCCGCAAGTTCGCCCGCACGCATTTTGGCGAGGGCAAGACGAACATCGTGGCCTTTACGGGCGCGTTTCATGGCCGCACCATGGGCGCTTTGGCCGCGACGCCGCGGGAGAAATATCAAAAGCCATATCTGCCGCTGATGCCGGGCGTGCGTTTCGCCGCGTTCAACGACATCGAAAGCGCCACCGCGGCCATCGACGACTCGGTCTGCGCGGTGATCCTGGAGCCCATCCAGGGCGAGGGCGGCATCCATCCAGCGGAAGAGGCGTTTCTGGTGGCGCTGCGAGAGCTGACGCACCAGCACAACGCGCTGCTCATCTTCGACGAGGTTCAGTGCGGCGTGGGACGCACCGGCAGCTTTTGGGCCCATGAGCAGTACGGCGTCCTGCCCGACATTCTGTGCTCGGCCAAACCCCTGGCCAATGGCCTGCCCATCGGCGCGGTGCTGGTCACCGAACGCGTGGCCGACGTCATCCACCCCGGCGATCACGGCACGACCTTCGCGGGCGGGCCTTTCGTCACCTCGGTGGCCAATGTGGTGGTGGACCGCATCAGCGATCCCGCGTTCCTGCAACGCGTGCGAGAGGCGGGCGCTTATTTCAAAGAACGGCTGGAAAACCTGGATAATCCGCACATTCAGGAAGTGCGGGGTCGGGGGCTGATGCTGGGCGTGCAGTTGGATATGCCGGCCGCGCCCGTGGTGCAGAGGGGATACAAGCACGGTTTGCTGCTGCTCAACGCAGGAGCCGATGTGCTGCGCCTGGTTCCGCCCCTGATCATCAGCAAGGATGAAATCGACATCGCCATCGAGCGCCTGTCCGCCGTTCTGGCCGAGGTCGGATAACAGAACACCCAATACCCAATACCCAATACCCAGTATCCAATATCCAATCCCCGCTTCACTCCCATGATCATCCGCCCGGCCGCGGAGGCCGACATCCAACCCATTTGCGATCTGGTCAATGGCTTCGCCGACCAGAATCTGATGCTGCATCGCACGCCCGAGCAGGTGCGGCGGGCGCTGGGCGATTTTCTGGTGGCGGAGGAGGATGGCCGGGTGGTGGGATGCGGCTACATCGCTTATCTCAGCCCCGAACTGGTGGAATTGCGTTCGCTGGCCGTGGACCCGAAACTGCACGGCCAGGGCGTTGGCGGGCGGATTGTGGACGCGCTGGTGAGCATGGCCCGGCAGCGAGGTTTGCGCCAGATATGCGCGCTGACCCTGGCGCCGAAATTTTTCCAGCGCCAGGGCTTTCGCGTGGTGGATCGCTGGGAGATCAGCCCCAAGATCTGGAGCGAATGCGTCTATTGCCCCAAATTTCACGTTTGTGATGAGGTGGCGGTGCTGAAGACGCTGGAGCCCGAATGAGCGCGGCGCTGCTCAAATCGCCAAAGGGGTGAATTCCAGTCGATCACGATTTCATCCGCAAGCACACGCCGAATAAATTCAGGGGGTGCGTCCCAAATGAGTTGGAAAGTTAAAATAATTCATTCATTAACGGGGCGCTTCGCGCCCGCGGCCAGCGCCGGGGGATGAAGTCCCCCGGCTAGAAACAGCGCCCCTGCGGGGCTAGCCGGATTTATCCGGCGCTGTTTTGTAGCCCGGCGACTTCATC
>JALWDV010000673.1 GCA_027036755.1 Anaerolineae bacterium | reverse complement strand
GCTCGTGTTCGGGGGAGGGAGACGCCCATCTGCTACACAAATTGGCAAAGCGATGGGCTCCTCCCCCTGCAAGGCGTCAGCCGAAGCGGGGGGAGGCCGGGAGGGGGGCTTGTCTCCGAACCAAATTGAAATTGCTGCATCACGAATCACGCCAGTTGTCGATTCGCCCAACGTTGGCTTTGCGAACCTTCAACAACCAGCGATCACTCTTCCTTTATAGCAGGCGGATTTCTTATGAAACAACTATGGAACGATCACCCCAACCTCGTCTCTTTCGTCATCCTGGCCATCGGGATGCTGATCATCCTCTACTTTTCCGCCCGGCACGTAGGCTTTACGGCCACGCAATGGCTGGCGCTGGCCGCGGCCACCGTGGCCCTGGCGGGCCTCAGCGTGTGGATCATCAGCTGGGGCGACGATGACGCGGATGAAATTGAAACCTCTGCCGATGTTTCTGCGTCTCAGTAAGAGTGAAATTCACTGAAACGACGATCATTTTGTGACTATATCTGGCGCCAGCCCTGTGAAACGTAAAAGGTGATGCGTGAATTCCTTACGTTTCACGCATCACGTCCGTTGCTGACCCCACCTCCGTCAGACAGGTAAACCTTTTGTAAATCACACAACCCTTCCTTAGAGAACAGAGCATCCATGGCAAAACGAGATTATTACGAGATTTTGGGCGTTTCACGCACGGCTTCGGCCGATGAGATCAAGCGCGCCTACCGCAAGCTGGTAAAACGCTACCACCCCGACATCTACGACGGCCCGGACGCGGACGCCCGCATCAAGGAGATCAACGAGGCATACGAGGTGCTGGGCGATGATCAGAAGCGAGCAGCCTATGATCGCTTCGGGCACGCGGGCGTTTCGGGCGCAGCCGGAGGCGGGGGCTACGGGCCAGCGGGCGGCGGTTTTACCGACATCGGCGACATCTTCGAGGAGATTTTCGGCGGCGGCTTCGGTTTTGGTCGGGGCGGCGGACGGCGCAACAGGCCCGCGCGCGGCGCCGACATTCGCTTCGACCTGACCATCGAGTTCGAAGAAGCGGTGATGGGCGCGGAAAAGGAGATCGAGGTCACCCGCCACGAGACCTGCCCCCGCTGTCATGGCTCGGGTGCAGAGCCCGGCACCCATCCCATGAAATGCCCTACCTGCAATGGCATGGGCCAGGTGCGCCAGCGCCAGCAGACCATCTTCGGCACCTTCGTCAATGTCACAACCTGCCCGCGGTGCAAGGGCGCGGGCGAGGTGGTGACCACGCCCTGCCGCGAATGCCACGGCACGGGCCAGGTGGAGGTGACGCGACGACTGCGGGTGAAAATCCCGGCCGGGGTGCAGGATGGCACCCGCATCCGCTTGCCGGGCGAGGGGGAACCGGGCCAGCGCGGCGGTCAGCCGGGCAATCTCTACGTTTTCCTCACCGTCAAACCCCACAAACTCTTCCAGCGGGTGGATGATGACATCCTGCTGGAGCTGCCCATCAACATCGCCCAGGCGGTAATGGGCGCTGAGGTGGAGGTGCCCACGCTGGACGGCCCCAAACTGGTGAAAATTCCGCCCGGGACGCAGCCGGGCAAGGTGCTGCGCCTGCGCGGGCTGGGCGTGCCCCATCTGCGGGGCAACGGCCGCGGCGATATGCTCATCACCGTCAACGTGCGCATCCCCAGACAATCGGAGCTAACCGATGAGCAGCGGGAGCTGTTCACCAGACTGGCCGAGACTCTTTCGCCGGTGCCCGTGGAAGAGCGCAGCGAGCACGGTGGTTTCTTCGACCGGATGAAAGAGGCGCTGGGGTTGTAATGACCAATCTCCTTGAGTTCATCCTGCCCGTTGCCACGCCCGATCCTGAGGCGGAGCCGGTGCAGGCTGCGGCGGCGTGGCTGCAGCCGATCTTCCACGGCGGCGTGGTGGTGGAAGTCAGCGGCTTCGGGCCGTATGGCGAGACTGACCGCGCCCAGGTGCTGCTACGGGGCTATCTTTCCGATACGCCCGAGCACGCCCGCACGCTGGACGACATCCGCCAGGCCCTGCCCCGGCAGCCCTTCGCTGATTTCTACGGCGAGCCTCGCATCAAACATCTGGCCACGGAGGATTGGGCCGAAGCCTGGAAGCGGCATTATCACACGCTGCGCATCGGCGGGGGCATTGTCATCGCACCCTCATGGGAGGAGCCGACGTCGCGTCCGGGCGATGTGATCATCAAGCTGGACCCGGGCATGGCCTTTGGCACGGGTGCGCATCCTTCCACCCAACTGGCCTTGCGCCTGCTTGAGAAATACATCCGCCCCCGCGCGGTGGTTCTGGATGTGGGCACGGGCTCGGGCATTCTGGCCATCGCCGCGGTGAAGATGGGCGCCAGCCGGGTCATCGCCACCGACATCGACCCGGAAGCGGTGCGCACGGCTGAGGAAAACGCCCGTCTCAACCAGGTGCGCAATCAGATCACCCTGCTGGTGGAATCGGTGGTGGATTCGGGCCGCTACGAGCTGGTGCTGGCCAACATCCTGGCCGATGTCATCG
>JALWDV010000672.1 GCA_027036755.1 Anaerolineae bacterium | reverse complement strand
ATACCGATGAAAGACGAGGACACGGATTGACACGGCCTTCGGTCACAGATTTTTTGAATTATCCGTGTTTTTCTGTGTTCATCCGTGTTCTATTTTCAAAGCAGTTACAATTCGCAATCCGAAATCTAAAATTCCAAATCCGAAATTCGCAATCCCAAATCCCAAACCGCCTACGTTTCCATCAATCTTTTCAGCGCATCCGCCAGCACGGCCACCGAGCGCGCCCATTCGGCGATGACGATGTGTTCGTGGGGCGTGTGATCCAGGGCGCTGTCGCCCGGGCCGTAGGCGATGATGGGGATGTTCCACACAG
The DNA here is from genome assembly GCA_027036755.1 of Anaerolineae bacterium. Lineage (GTDB taxonomy): Bacteria > Chloroflexota > Anaerolineae > J102 > J102 > M2005. Next base: position 2,213 of record JALWDV010000672.1, on the reverse strand, counting down.
GCCCGACCACGTTCATATCCGAGGTGCCGGTCTTGACCACGAAGCCGGGCTTGCCGTTTTGGGCGCGGATGGCCCGCAGGAAGGCCCGCACCAGGGGCGTGTTCTTCTGCGCCCGGTACGCGGGCTCGCCGCCGCCGAAGGTGAGATGCACGTCGCGGGCGTCGGCCATCTCGGCCAGGGTGAAGCGCATCTCGTCGGGGGAGATGTCCAGGGGCAGGCGGAATCCCGCTTTCATCTCCGCCCACATATTCATGCCGTCTCCGCCCGAATCGATGGCCTCCACGCCCGCCTGCAAGATTTCCCAGGGGCGGGTGCGGCCCTGGTTGACGGCGTCCACATGCGCCCGCACATCGTTCCAGAAATCGATGAGGTCGTCGATGACGCCGGCCTCGGGGCTGGCGGTGTGGGTGAGGGTCTTTTCGCGGCGGGCGTTGACCAGCACCCGGCCTTTGTAGCCCAGGGCGATGCGCCGCCAGTAGTTGGGTTCGCCGATGACGCAATAATCGGGGCGGTAACGGTCGGCCACGTATTTGGCGCCTTTGGAGCTGGAGGCTTCCTCCTCCACCGCGCCGATGACAATGATGCGCCAGCCCGGTTTTGCGCCCGCGGCCAGCGCGGCCAGCACGAATGCGGTGAGCGGGCCTTTGGCGTCCACCGAGCCGCGGCCGTAGAGGTTGCCGCCTTCGATGCGGATGGGGATGTCGCCGGGCACGGTGTCGATATGACCCAGCAGCATGATTTCGCGGGGCGGCGAGCCATCGGGCGCGGGCCCGCCATCGAGGACGCCTACGGCGTTGCCGGCGCGGTCGACGCGGGCGTCGAAGCCGTGGGATTGCATCCAACTGACGAGATAGGCGACCGCGCCGTGCTCTTGTCCCGAGATAGAGGGAATGGAGACCAGGGCGCGCAGGAGATCGAGATTTTCAAGGGCGAAGACGTCGGGTGTTGGGGACATGGGGAGTTTGGATTTGGGAATTGGGGAATTGGGAATTCGGAATTGGGATTTGGGAATTCGGATTTGGGATTTGGGATTTTGGTTGGATATTGGGTATTGGATATTGGGGCGGGGTGCCATGCAATACCCAATACCCAATATCCACTTACAACGCGTGGATGACGGCCTCGGTGAATTCGATGGTGGAGGCGTTGCCGCCCAGGTCGGCGGGCAGGGGGCCCGATTGCAGCGCGGCGTAGATGGCGATGCGCAGACGGCGGGCCTCTTCCACCCGGCCCAGATGCTCCAACGCCATGGCGCCGCTGAGGAGGGCCGCAGTGGGATTGGCGACGCCCTGGCCCGCGATGTCGGGCGCTGAGCCATGCACCGGCTCGAAAACAGCCACGCCATCATCGCCCACATTGGCCGAGGGCGCAAGTCCCAGGCCGCCGGTCAGGCCCGCGGCCAGGTCGGAGAGGATGTCGCCGTAGAGGTTGGGCGCGACCAGCACGTCGAAGCGGGCGGGGTCCTTGACCAGCCACATGGCGGCCGCGTCCACCAGCAGCTCATCCACCTGCACATCGGGATACTCCTCGGCGACCTCCAGCGCGGCTGTGCGGAAGAGGCCATCGGTGAGGGGGAGGACGTTGGCTTTGTGGATAATTGTGAGCTGGCCACGGCGGGCCCGGGCCTGTTCCAGGGCCACTCGGGCGATGCGCTGGCTGGCCCCCCTGGTGATGCGGCGGCGGGCGACCGCGGTCTCACCGTCGCTCTCTTCTTCGCGGATATAGAGGCCCTCGCTGTTTTCGCGCACGATGAGCAGGTCAACCTGGGGCTGGTGGGGCAGCAGGGTGTGGGTCGGGCGCAGGTTGGCGTAAAGGTCGAAGCCGCGGCGCAGTTCCAGGATGGGGCTTTTGTAGCCTTGCACGGGCCCGTCCGTGGGCGATTGCGTGGCTCCGAACAGGGTGGCGTCGGCTCGGGCCACGGCCTGGATGGTCGCTTCGGGCAGGGCGGTTCCCTGCCGCAAGAAGGTTTCCCAGCCAGCTTCGGCCTGGGTGAAGTGGATGTGGGGGCAGAGATGGGCGAGGACGCGGGCGGTTTCGGGGATGACTTCCTGGCCGATGCCGTCGCCGGGGATGAGGCAGATGGTTGGGGACATGGGTATTGGGTATTGGGGAGGGAATTGTCAATGGCTAATTGTCAATGGTCAATTGCTAATGATTTTTGGACGGTGGGGACGAGGCCGCCGGAGTCGAGGAGGGATTGCAGGGTGGGAGAG
>JALWDV010000671.1 GCA_027036755.1 Anaerolineae bacterium | reverse complement strand
CACGGAGAAAATAGTGGTAGTTCACAGAGAAATTCCTCTCCAAATCTCACCTTTTTCTTCCTCCGTGCACTCTGTGCCTCCGTGTTGAAGGTTTTTTCAGTGCAGCCATCTATTTGAACCCGATCTTATCGTCTGGGACAAAATTATCCTTGAACTCAAGGTGTTGTCCAACGGTCGTGGTTTCACTGGTGAACATTTTGCCCAGATCATCCATTACCTCAAGTTCTTTCAAAAACGATTAGGATTGTTGATCGATTTCGCCCCGGATAAGGTCCGCATCAAACGCATCATCTGGCAGCCCCGGCCTTTCATCGTCAATGACAATGGCTTTGATCTGCCCGGTTATCTGTCCACAACGATCAAATCTGCGATCCAAACCATTCGTCAGGCAGCCGAATCCATTGGCCAACAATTTGGGTTGGGTTACTCTGACGTAATCTATCGTGAATTGATGAAAGTCGAGTTGTCGCGTCGAGGATTGCATTTTCGGAACAATATCGAGGCTCCAGCCATTTGGAAGGATACGGTGATTGCCTATCAGAGAACGCCATTCTTCATCTTGGATGAACAAATTTTGTTACACACGATCGCTCTGTCCAATAGTCCTTCCTCCTATGAGCTGGCGAGATTGCGTCGGGCATTGCAAAACTTGGCTCTTCCCATTGGCGTTTTGGTTAATTTCAGTTATCGTCAGCTCCAACTCTTCACCATCTTTTAATCATCATCCGCGTTTTTTCCTATCCGTGTAATTTGTGAGAGGTTTTTCGGAATATGATTGCAGTCATCGACAACTACGATTCTTTCACCTACAACCTGGTGCAATATCTGGGTGAATTGGGCGCGGATGTGCGGGTGTGGCGCAACGACGCCATCACCGTTGAGGAATTGCGCGCACTGCGCCCCAGCCACATCCTCATCTCGCCCGGTCCCGGCGCGCCCGACGACGCGGGCGTCTCCAACGACGTCATCCGCAGCTTTCACGATCAAATTCCCATCCTGGGCGTATGCCTCGGGCATCAGTGCATGGGCAGCGTTTTCGGAGGCGAAGTTGGCCCGGCGCCGCGGCTGATGCACGGCAAAGTCAGCCCCGTTTATCACACGGGCGATGAGCTCTTCGCCAACATCCCCACGCCCTTCCAGGCCACCCGCTACCATTCGCTCATCGTCTATGAGCCGCTGCCGCCCGATTTCGTGCTCACCGCCTTCACCGCCGAAGGCGAGGTGATGGCCATGCGTCACAAGACCGCGCCCACCTACGGCGTTCAGTTTCATCCCGAAAGCATTTTGACCGAGGGCGGCAAGACGTTGCTGGGGAATTTTTTGCGAATGAAGCGCTAGCAGAGGAGCGCGTCATCCGTAGAGATTTTTGATCCAGGCGTATTCCGCCCGCAGCCCCTCTTCCAGCGATGTCTGCGGGCGATAATCCAGCACTCGCTGCGAGCGGGTGATGTCGGCCCAGGTGTGCCGCACATCGCCCGCCTGCCGTCCCAGCCGCTGGATGGTCACCGGCTTGCCCACCACGTCCGTCAGCATCTCCAATAAATCCAGCAGGATGATGCGACTGCCGCCGCCCAGGTTGAAGACGCCGCCCACCGCGTCCGGGGCCTCGGCCGCGGCCAGGGTTCCCGCCACGATGTCGGAGATGTAGGTGAAATCCCGGGTTTGCTGGCCGTCGCCATAGAGCGGGATGGGTTCATCGCGCAGAGCGGCTTTCAGAAATTTGTGGAAGGCCATGTCCGGGCGTTGCCGCGGGCCATATACGGTGAAAAAGCGCACCACCACGGTGGGAACGTCGAAATCCAGATGATAGCTGCGGCACAGATGCTCGGCCGCCAGCTTGGTGATGGCGTAGGGGCTGCGGGGCTGCGGACAGACATCCTCATGCCAGGGCATGGCGGGCGAATCGCCATAAACCGAGGAGGAGCCCGCGAAGACAAAACGCTTCAGCCCGGCGTCTGCGCTGGCGTGCAGCAGCCGCTCGGTGGCCAAAACGTTGTTGCGGGTGTAGCCCGCGAACTTCTCGCCCCAACTATCGCGTACGCCCGGTTGTCCGGCGATGTGAAAAACCACATCCACATCCCCCAGCAAGGGATGCAAATCATCCCGGGCCAGATCGATCTCCGCGAACCGGAAGCGGGGATGCGGCAGCAACCCGGCCAGATTCTGCCGTTTGAGCGCCAGATCGTAAAAAGGGACGAAGCTATCGACGCCGAGGACGTCATCGCCTCGGGCCAGCAGCGCTTCGCTCAGGTGCGAACCCACAAAGCCCGCACATCCGGTTACCAGACATTTCATGCCGCCATCCTACCACAAAAGCGCGTCAGCCCCAATCACGCGTCGGCGTCGCCGTTGCCCACGTAATAAGCCATGTGCTGCAAGCGGGCCACAGGATCGATGTACTGCACCTTGACCTCGGGCGGGACCTTGAGAATGACGGGAGCGTAGCAGAGGATGCCGCTCACGCCCGCGGCCACCAGCCGGTCGGCCACGGCCTGAGCTGCATCAGCGGGCACGGCCAGGATGGCGATCTTCAC
>JALWDV010000670.1 GCA_027036755.1 Anaerolineae bacterium | reverse complement strand
GCGAAGGCCGTCGTCGGTTTTGGCGATGACAATCATCCCAACCCCGCCATGCCCGGCATCCTCAACACGGGCGTCACCATCGTGGGCCAGAAGAGCCGCATTCCCGAAGGCGTGCGACTGGGCCGCAATGTGGTCATCGGCGTCGGCGTCAGCGAAGCTGACTTCCCCGATGACGTCGTCCCCTCGGGCGCCGGCATTGGCTGGAAATGAGCTTCACGCCCACCGCCATCGTCGGGAGATAAAGTCCTCCGGCTAGAAACAGCGCCCCTGCGGGGCTAACCGCCCCCTATTACGTCATTCCGACGACCGTAGGGAAGAGAAATCTCCTCGCTTGCAAGGGGATTTCTCGGTCGCTGCGCTCCCTCGAAATGACGGAGGAGAGACGTAATGCGTGATACGTGATGCGTGACGACCTCACGCATTACGCATTAGCAATTCCAGATTTAGAATCCGCAAGCGGCAAGGAGGCGGTTTCCCCCCTCCCGGCTTCCCTTTGCCCCCACCCCCGACCCTCCTTCGATACTCGCTGCGCTCGTGTTCGGGAGAGGGAGATGTCCATCTGTGCACAAATTGGCAAAGTGGTGGGCTCCTCCCCCTGCAAGGCGTCAGCCGAAGCGGGGGAGGCCGGGAGGGGGCTTGTCACCAATCCAGATTTGGCTATACTGAAAAAACCTTCAACACGGAGGCGAAGAGTGCGCGGAGGAAGAAAAAGGCGAAGTTTGGAGAGGGATTTCTTTGTGAACTGCTATCATTGTCTCCGTGTCCTCTGTGTCTCCGTGGTGAAATAATCTTTTTTCAGTGAAGCTAAATTTGGAATTGCCGCCACAGGCGCTCTTCCTTTGCATCAGGGGGGCGTCTTCATCGTCTCCAAAATCTCCTCGCCATACGCGTTCAATCGCCATGGACCCAAAATCCCCAGCGCTTCCAGCTCGTCTCGGTTGCCCGGATTGGCCCGGGCGATAGTCATCAGTGTGCTGTTGGTCATCACCACGTCGGGCTCGACGCCCCGGGCCGCAGCCTTGCCAGTGCGCCACTGCCGCAACGCCTCGTAGCGGGCCATGGCCTTCGCATCGGGGCGCTGGCCCGTGTGATTGCGCACTGGCGGAGCGGGGGCCTCGCGTTTTTGCGCTCGGCGGATGAGCGCCGCGAGTTTGCGGGCCAGATGCGGCGGAAATCGGCGGGGCACGCCCGGCACGCGCATGAGTTCGTTTTCGTTGGCGGGCAAACGCCGGGCCAGTTCCAGCAGCGTCTCGTTGCGCATGATGCGATAGGGCGGCAGATTGCGCTTGCCGGCCCGCTGCTCGCGCCATTCGAACAGCGCCTTGAGGACGGCCTGCTGGTGCGGCTCCAGGTCGCGGACGCCGTTGATCCGCCAAAACGTGGGCGGCTCTTTTTCCCGCCAGCGGATCTTGCGCATATCATCGAAGACTTCCTGCGCCTCTTGCCAGCGGCCAGCGGCCCGCAATTCGCGTTCGATCTGATCTCGCAAGGGCAGCAGATAGTGGGTGTCGAAACGGGCGTAGGCCAGTTGCCGGGGCGTGAGCGGGCGTTTGCCCCAATCGGTGCGCTGCATTTTCTTATCCAGCGTCACCCCAAAATGCTCGCTGAGGATGGAAGCCAGGCCCGGGCGCTGCCAGCCCAGAATACGGGCTCCCCATAAAGTGTCGAACATCTTGCCGAAAGTCCAGCCGAAATCCTTGTGCAGCAGCAGCACGTCATTTTCCGCAGCGTGCATGGTCACCTCGATATCCTCGCACCGCACCAGCTCGCCCAGCGGGCCTAGTTCCCGCAGCGCCAGGGAATCGATGATGTAATCCCGCTCGTCGGTCGAAATCTGGATGAGGCAGACCTGGTAATGATACGCGTACATGCTGTTGGATTCAGTGTCCAACGCGAAGCGTCCGGCTTGTTCCAGGTGTGCAACCAGCAGTTTCAGTTGTGCGGGGGAGGTGATGAGGGTGGGGGGCGGCAGTTCTGGCAACATGTCCCCATTATCGCCATCTTTGGGGCGTTTGTCTATTTTAGCGCCTTGCCAATGGAATCCTGGCTCGCTGGGCGAGAAAATGTCTCATGTAACGCGCAAAGTAAAGAAAAGGGGCATGGTTCATTCTCATTGCATTGAGATCACCGCCGCCCCGCAAATAGAACACAGATGAAGGCAACCCCTGTTGCTTTCTATCCCGCCCGAATGGCGTTGAATTCAGTACTTCACGACTTTCACTGGCTCACCGATTTGAAATCAGGGCCAAGGGCGGCCCTCACCTTTTGTTCCTCCCCCGCTCCGAGACGGGCGGGAGAGGAGATAAGGAAAGGTGATTAGATGGGCCGCCTGTCTGCCTGCGCGGACAGACGCCTTTCGCGCCGAAAATGCCCCTGAAGAGGGACATGTGGCGGAACGCCTTGAGACCTGAATTTGGGTGCGTCCTTTTTCGGTTGAAGCGTTTGCCATGTCCGCCCGGCGATGAAGTCGCCGGGCTACAAAACAGCGCCGGATAAATCCGGCTAGCCCCGCAGGGGCGCTGTTTCTAGCCGGGGGAC
>JALWDV010000669.1 GCA_027036755.1 Anaerolineae bacterium | reverse complement strand
TGGTGCGGCTTTCGACGAACGCGGCGTGCCCGCCCAATTGGGCCATGCCCGATTCGAAAGAGCCGCGGGTGCGGGTCGAGCTGAAGAAAAAGAGCATGGCCAGCGTTTTATCCCGCAGATAGGGATGGGGAATGCCCAAGGCCCGCTTTTTCTTCAGGTCGAAGGCGATGTCCATGACAGTGTCCAACTGGCCCTTTGTCCACTCCTGGGTGGTGATCATGTCCAGACCGCGCATATTGGTTTGCATTGCAAAATCTCCTTTTGGGAAAAGTTGTGAATATAAGATAACGTTTGAGAAATTTGGATATTGGATATTAGATATTGGAGAAAGGAAAGCCAGGGCATGGTTCAAATACCCAATACTCAATATCCAATACCAAATATCTAATATCCAGCATCCTGTCGAAAAGAGGTTGGCAACTGGTCGATGCGTTTGCCCAAAGCCGCTTCAAGGGGACGAATGTGATTCCCGCTCACGGCCTGGCCATCTTCCGTGCGCCCGGCCAGCAACTCCGCCCGGCTGACCCAGCGGTCGTTCGGGCCCAGTTGCAGGGGGGGCAGATTCAACGCCTGAAAGAAGCTGAAATGATAAGCGGTGAGCGCGCCAAAGGAGGGAGAAAGCCGTTTGCTCCCCTCGAATGCAGCCAAAAAGGCCAGGGAGAAATCCCCAGCCCTGTAATCGACCTGATACGCCAGCTCCTCTTCCAGCTCGCGGATGGCGGTTTGCTCGATGGGCTCCCGCCAGTCCCCATCCGATTTCTGTCGCCCGCCGATGACCTGATACCTTCCCGCGCGCTCATCCCATTGCGCCAGGAAGCGGGGCGGGGAGCCGGGGCGAAGGATGAGGATTTCGGCCACCGGGGTGAAGCGAATGGCGGGGGCGTCGGCGTAACGCCGCAAACGCGCTTGCTCCAGCAGAAAGACCAGGCTGGAGCCATGCTGCAGGCCCGCGTCCGGCCGGACGCCATGGGTTTCCGACCAATCTTCGATGACATGCCCGCCGCTCTCGGCCCATGCGGCCAGGCTGTGCAAGAAATAGTAGGCGGGCTGCGACGCGGCGCGGATGCCCGCATCGTTCACAGTCACCGCGCCCCAGGTTTCCAACAGCGCGACCAGCCCGCGGCCCGTGACCTCCCCGCCCGGAAGCTCGTGCAGCGGGCGGGGAGCATGTCGCGATTGGGGAATGGCTCGCAGCCAGGCGGCCAGCAGCGATCGATCAGTTGACATGGAAGGCGTTGTGGGCGTGCTTACTTCTGGATTTTTTCAGCCAGCATTTTGGGGAAAAGCGCGTAGAAGCCGGTGGCGTCCACCACATCTTGCAACCGCACCTGATCCAGCGTGGTGTGGGCGTAAATCTCATCGCCAGGCCCGAAGCCGATGCTGGGAATGCCCGCCTTTCCCATCCAGTAGATGCCGTTGGTGGAGAAGCTCCATTTGCCTGTGGGCACGGCATGGCCGAGATAGGCGCTGGCCGCCTCGACGCCCGCCTGCACGATGGGCGCATCCTCGGGCAGCGCCCAGGCCGGGAAGTACTTTTCCACCTCGAAGACGAAACCTGTGTAGCTCTCATCCCGATATTGCAGGATGTTGACCTCGAAATCCTTTTCCTGACCCTCGGGAATCAGCGCCGCCACCTGGGCCACCGCCTCATCCTTGTCCTCGCCAAAGGTCATGCGGCGGTCGATGTAGATTTTGGCCTCGTCGGGCACGGCGTTGATGCTGGGCGTCTTCACGTGCATGTCCGAAACGGTGATCTTCCCGTGTCCCAGGAATGGATCATCGCCCAGTTGCGGCTCCATGTCGCGAATGCCGGCAATGACGGGCAGCATCTTGTAGATGGCGTTGTCGCCCAGATGATTGCTGGCCGCATGGGCGCTGCGCCCCTTGGCGATGACCTCCATCTCGACCCGGCCCTTGTGGCCGCGATAAACCTGCATCTTGGTGGGTTCGCCGATGACCACAAAATCGGGGCGGATGCCCTCCACCTCCACCAACACGTTGGGAGCGATGCCATCGCACCATTCCTCCATGTTGCCGAAGTAATACGCGGTCCAGCCCTCCAGCAGCCCCAGGTCTCGGGCGATGGCCAGGCCATAGACCATGCCGGGCGTGGAGTTCTTCTCGTCGCAGGCCCCGCGGGCGTAGAGAATCCCATCCTCCACCTTGCCCACGAAAGGATCCCACTCCCAGGCTTCGGGATCGCCGATGCCCACTGTGTCGATGTGGCTGTCGTAGAGCACCTTGTTGGGCCCGTCGCCGATTCGTCCCAGGATGTTGCCCTGAACGTCGAAACGCACCTCATCGAAGCCCAGCTTGCGCATCTCTTCGGCGATGCGTTCGCCCACCGGGCCGATCTGGCTGTCGTAGGAGGGGATGGCGACGATGTCGCGCATGAATTGGATGATGTCGTCGTGATACGCCTCGACGCGTTCACGAATCTGCTGAGTGATGTCCATGAGTTTTCCTCTAAAAGTGAATTAAATGATTGACTGTCCTGAGAAAGATGGAACGTAACTACTAAGGTGTAGCCACCACTTTTTGCCACGAAGACACGAAGAAAGGCGAAGGCACGAAGTATTTTTCTTTATTTTTTTCTTCGTGTCTTCGAAAAACTTCGAGCCTTCGTGGCTTTTGGCGACTTAAAGTCAAGTACGTTAGTAGTTACAAAAATCTGCTGTAATCAGTCTATTTTTGCCGTCGAATCAATCGAAAGCGAATGAGATCGTCCCGGAACCAGGATTTGGCCCACAGGACAGGTTCGTTGTCGATGTCGTAACCGACCTCCTCGAAGGCCAGAAGTGCAGCGCCCGTCTGCACGCCCAGCTTCGCTGCCAGGCTTTCGTCGGCCGCGACAGGCAGGATATCCGAGAAGTAGTAGCTGAAACGCCGGTTGCAGCAACGTTCCAGAAGATCATAGATGGGCTGACGGGCCAGCTTCTTGTCGGGCGTGCACCGCAGCAGCTCGGCGGGAATGACGTTTCGGGCCAGGATGGCGGGCGTGTCATCTTCGAAGAAGCATTTTTCGATGATCAGCGTGGGCGCGCCAGGCTCCACGCCCAACGCTTTCGCAGTCCCTGCATCGGCCGGGCGCTCCTCCATGCTCAGCACCCGCACCGAGGGCGTGTAGCCGTGGGCGCGCAACGCTTCTTCATAAGACCAAATTTCGTCGATGCGGGTCTTGATCTGCAATCCTGGATGATTGATGAACGTCCCCACGCCCTGCTTGCGGATGATGACCCCTTCGTTCTCCAGCTTGCCCAACGCATCTCGCACCGTAGTGCGGCTAACGCCCAACGCCTGCGCCAGCTCAGTCTCGGGCGGAATACGCCCATCCTCAAACTCATTGTTGAGAATGCGCTCCTTGATGTAGAGCTTGGTCTGCTCGGTGAGGGAGGGGCTGCGTTTGAACATCATAATTCGTCTGATTGTATGGTTGTATGACAAATTATATCCCGCCTTTGGCCGCCTGTCAATCTTTTGGGAGGACAGGCGCATGAAACGGCATCGAATTATGGTACAATGGATTCAGAATCGATCACTTTTCACCAGGAGTGAGAATTATGAAAAAAAGTCTCGTCATCACCCTCACTGGTCCCGATCAAGTGGGATTGGTCGAGCGTTTCACCCGGCTTGTTCTGGAGTATCGGGGCAATGTCGAAGCCAGCCGCATGGTGCGATTGGGCGGCGTCTTCGCCATGCTGGTGCATGTCAGCGTGCCCGAATCCAATCTCGAAACCTTCCGCGAGCGCGTGCGCGGTCTGCGAGAGAAAGGTTACAAGCTGACCACAAATCTCTCGGAAGAATGGGACGTCGCGGACTACTCGGGGTGGCTTCCCTATCAGATTTCCCTGCGCGGCGCAGATCACGAGGGCATCTTGCACGGCGTGGCGCAGCATCTGGCCGAGAAGGGCGTCAACATCGAATCGCTTGAGACCAATGTGGTGCAGGCGCCCATGAGCGGCATCAATTTGTTTATGCTGGACGCGGTGGTGCTGGCCCCGCCCGAGATTTCGCTGCACGAATGCCAGGAAACCCTGGAAGAGATCGGCGACCAACTGAACGTGGAAATCCAGGTTTCCCACTACGTCGGTTAATCACTTCTCGACAGGCCGCGGCAAGAAAACGCCCGCCGAAGCTACCCCGGCCTTTTATACTGGCCCACGTCAAACGTCAAACGTCAGGCGTCAGGCGCTTTTCGGCAGAGAATCATCCTGTTTCAAGGCCACTTCACTATGATGAAACTCATCCCACCCCCAACACGACCGCCTCTCGATCCCGATTTTCGGCCCGCGGCGCTGGCCAATCGGGCCTTTCGCCGTGATGCCGAGGCCGCGGGCGGCGTCCCGCTGGTCATCGCGCTGGAACGCACCCACGGCTCCGTCTCCCGCTACGAAACCCTGCTCTTTCCCGAAGATCATCCCCGGGCCGGGGAGAATTTCTTCTACGCCGAGCGTATCGTGAAATTCCTGTTGTGGCAGCGGGGCGGCTGGAAGATCACCATCGGAGGCCCGCGGGCCATTGGCGAACACATCCGCCGCCTTTACGCGCCCGGGGGCGAGCGGGCCTTCGACGCCCGCTTCATGGGCGAGAAGGTCTATCTCAGGCCCTTCACCATCGAGATTTGCGACGCGGACGCCGCGCCCCAGGCCCGCGAGCGCCATCAGCAACTGGGCCGACATCTGACGGGCAACCGCATCGGCTTCGACCTGGGCGCTTCGGATGTGAAAGTCTCGGCTGTGGTGGATGGCAAGCCCATCTTCAGCGACGAAAAGGTGTGGGAGCCGGTGGAGCAGACAAACCCCGACTACCACTATCAGCGCATCATGGCCGCATTGCAGGAGGCCGCAAGCCATCTGCCCCGGGTGGACGCTATTGGCGGCAGTTCAGCGGGCGTGTATGTGGACAATCAGCCCCGGGTGGCTTCCCTCTACCGCGGCGTCCCCGACGCCCGTTTCGACGAGATCCGCACCATGTTCCAGCGCATCCAACGAGAATTTGGCGCACCGTTGGAGGTTATCAACGATGGCGAGGTGACCGCGCTGGCGGGCTCTATGTCGTTGGACGTCAACGCCATCCTGGGCATTGCCATGGGCTCCAGCGAGGCGGTGGGCTATGTGACCCGCCAGGGCGGAATCACCGACTGGCTGAACGAGCTGGCCTTTGCGCCCGTGGATTACGCCCCGGCCGCGCCCGTGGACGAATGGTCGGGCGATCGCGGCGTGGGCGCGCTTTACTTCTCGCAGCAGGCCGTGTTCCGGCTGGCCCCGCGCGTGGGCCTCACGCCCGAGGGCGCGACCAAGGCCGCCCGGCTCAAGTCCATCCAAAAGCATCTGGAGGCGGGCCACGAAGGCGCGCATCAGATTTGGGAGACCATCGGCGTCTACCTGGGCTATACACTGGCCCACTACGCGGATTTCTACGACATCGAGCACGCGCTCATCCTGGGCCGGGTGACCTCCGGCTCGGGCGGGCCTGTCATCCTGGAAACCGCGCGATCCCTCATCGCCCGGGAATTCCCCGAACTGAGCCACATCGCCATCCAGTTGCCGGACGAGAAGAGTCGCCGCGTGGGGCAATCCATCGCCGCGGCCAGCCTGCCCGCTCTCGATTGAGCGTCTTATCAATGAAGTCTTTGCAATCTGTACAAGAAAATGTCTCACGCAAAGCATGTCCTGAGCGCAGCCGAAGGAACGCGAAGCCGCAAAGGAAAAAAGAAGCAAAGAAAAGCTTAGCGCCTTGGCGACTTTGCGTGAGATCAGCTTCTTTGCCCCTGGCTTTGCCAGGTTAGGAGGTTTACCATGAAAACCATTGGCCTTATCGGCGGCATGAGTTGGGAATCATCCATCGAATACTATCGCGTCATCAACGAGGAGGTGCGGGCGAAGCTAGGCGGCCTGCATTCGGCCAAAAGCGTGATGGTCTCAGTGGATTTCGCCGAGATCGAGACCTTGCAGCACGCGGGCGCCTGGGATGAGCTCACTGCCCGCATGATCGCCGCGGCCCGGCAGGTGCAGGCGGGCGGAGGCGATTTCGTCGTCCTCTGCACCAACACCATGCACAAAATGGCCGACGACATGGCCGCAGCCATCGACATCCCGCTGCTGCACATCGCCGACGCCACCGCAGCCCGCATCACCGCCCGCGGCATTCGCACCATTGGCTTGCTGGGCACCCGCTTCACCATGGAGGAGGATTTCTACAAGGGGCGGCTGGAATCGAAACACGGCCTGAAGGCGCTCGTTCCCGACGAGGCGGAGCGGGCCGACGTGCATCGCATCATCTACGAAGAGCTGGTGGTGGGCGATATCCGGCCCGAATCCAAAGCCCGCTATGTCGAAATCATGCAGCACCTCGTGGCCCGCGGGGCCGAAGGCGTCATCCTGGGCTGCACCGAAATTGGGCTGTTGGTGGGCCAGGATGACATCGATGTCCCCGTCTTCGACACCACGCTCATCCACGCCCAGGTCGCGGTGGAATACGCGTTGGGCGAGTTTGAGATGACTGGCTGAGCGAGGATGGAACGCAAACGTATCTGATGCACGCAGATTTTCGCAGATTATTCTGTCATCCGCTTTTGCCATGGAGACGCGAAGGCAATTCGGAAAAGATTGGTTCTTTTGGATTTCAGGGGGGGAGATGCCGGACGGACGTGGCAAACGCTTCCAACCGAAATGGGACGCACCCAATTTGAAATTGCTGCAGCCTGGTCCAAGGGGAAACGCCCCTGGCGGTTACCTCGATTTATGCAGGCGGGCCGACTGAATTGTTGCGCTCTCGCAGGCGGATGGATTTTTGTAGTAAAATGCGTTGATGATCCGCGTTTTTCTTTCCATGCCGTCGGTAGTAGGTCCGCCCGATGCTAACGAACTGGAGATTCCGATGAAATTCAGTCAATCCAATGCACAGCTTTACATCCCCGATGGCGCGCCCGAGGCCGAGGCCCTGGCCCGCACCACCCATCTCGCCATCGCCGCACATCAGGATGACATCGAGATCATGGCTGTCGATGGCATCCTCGAAGCCTTTGGTCAGCCCGACAAGTGGTTTACTGGCGTGGTGATGACCAATGGCGCGGGCAGCCCGCGTTCGGGCGTTTACGACGATTACACCGATGAGGAGATGCGTCAGGTGCGGGTCATCGAGCAGAAGAAAGCGGCTTTTGTAGGCGGTTACGCGGCCCAATTCCTGCTTGATCATCCCAGCAGCGTAGTCAAGGACCCGGCCACAACTGAACCCGTCGAAGACCTGATCGCCATCCTCAAAGCCACCCGGCCCGAGATCGTCTACACCCACAACCCGGCCGACAAGCACGACACCCACATCGGCGTGATTATGAAGACTCTGGCCGCCATCCGCAGCCTGCCTAAAGAGGATCGTCCGCGCAGGCTTTACGGCTGTGAGGTCTGGCGCGATCTCGACTGGATGCTAGACGAGGACAAGATCGCGTTCGATGTCTCGCGCTACGAGAACATGCAGATGGCCCTGGTCGCAATCTTCGATTCGCAGATCAGCGGCGGCAAGCGCTATGATCTGGCCACCATGGGCCGCCGCCGAGCCAACGCCACCTACTACGCCTCCCACGCCACCGATATGGCCCATCTGATGACTTTCGCCATGGATTTGACCCCTCTCATCGAGGATGACGAACTGGGCCTGACCGAGTATGTCATGGCGCACATCCAGCGTTTTGCGGATGATGTGCGCGGGCGGCTGGCGCGCATGAGCTGACGCTGCGATGACGGCAATTCCCCCTGACGTTTATCACAACAATCGTAACTACCTTGACAATGTCACATTACGTCATTCAGCAATTTCAAATTTAGAATCCGCAAGCGGAAAGGAGGCGATTTCCCCCTCCCGGCCTCCTTTTTGCC
>JALWDV010000668.1 GCA_027036755.1 Anaerolineae bacterium | reverse complement strand
CCCTCACCCCCACGCCCGACGAAAGCCAGGCCCTGGAACTCGTACTGGCCGCCCAAAAACTCAGTCCAAAAGACCCCTGCCGGGCCGCAGAACTCCTGCAAAGCGCCCTCGAACTGCAAGACCTGGGCTGGATCGAAACCATGCGGCAAGAAAACCAGACCCGCTGCCAGCAAACCGTCCACGCCACAACCGCGCCCATCACATCGCCGCTGCCAACGCCACCCCCCGCGCCCCAGCGCATCGTCTACACCACCTACGACCCCGCCACCCGCGCCTACGCCATCCAGATCGGCGCCCCCCACCAACGCCAGCCCGGCCCCAAACTCATCGAAAACGCCATGCAACCGGCCTTCGGGCCCGGCGGCCTCATCGCCTATCGCGCCGTCAGCGCCGACCAACCGGGCATCCATCTGCTGCAACCCGATGGCGAAACCCGGCGCATCACCAAAGGCCCCGACGACAGTTGGCCGCGCTGGGGCCCGGGCGGCCAGCAAATCATCTTCACATCGGCCCAACGCAGCCCCGATTCAAGCCCCCACATCTACCTGGTCGACATCGCCACCCGCCTCGTCGAAGACCTGGGGCCCGGACGAAACGCCGACTGGTCCCGCAACGGTCACATCATCTTCAGCGGCTGCGACGTCAGCGGCGAACAATGCGGCCTCTGGCTGCTGAACCCCACCACCCTGCAACGCAGCCAGCTCACCCACATCCCCGACGACGACGCCCCCATCTGGTCGCCCGATAGCCGTTACGTCGCATTCATGTCCAGCGGACGCAGCGAAAGCTGGGACATCTTCATCCTCGACACCCAAACCGACTTCACCATCCCCACCGCCACCCATCCCGCCGAAGACGGTCTGCCCGCATGGTCGCCCGATGGCCGCGCCATCGCCTTCCTCTCCGACCGGGACCACGACTGGGCCCTCTTCACCTGGCGACTGGACGATCTCACCACTCACCGGCTCTTCGCCGTCTCGCCGCAACTGCCCAACTGGCAGCAGGCGGGCATCGACTGGAAAAAAGATATTTCGGGAGCCCCCTGACCCAACAAGTCGGAACCCATCGTCTCCCCGTCAAATCCGCCGCTGCTCCAATTTGGGATGCACTGCAAAAAGGTTTCTCAACACGGAGACACGGAGGACACAGAGAAAAAATAAGGGAGATATGGAAAGTTGACGGCCCTGTCGCGAAGGCGGACCTGCGCCCGCCAACCTGGTTCTCAACTCATTTGGGACGCCCCCTAATCCTTTCGTCCTTCGTGCATTAGCAATTACGTTTATTCACCGCCATTTTTCAACGCCCATGTCAGAGCAGATAAAATTCACCAACTACGCCCTCATCGATCTCGACGCCATTGCGCATAACGTGGCGGCGCTGAAACAACGCGTGGGGCCCGATACGGAGCTCTGGGCCGTGGTCAAGGCCAACGCCTATGGTCATGGCATCGTTCCCGTGGCCCGCACAGCCCTGGCTGCGGGAGCCAGCCGTCTGGCCGTGGCCCGCATCGCCGAGGGCGTGGCTCTGCGGCGGGCGGGCGTCAGCGCACCCATCCTGGTCATGGGCTATCACATCCCCGCCGAGGCGGAAGCCGCAGTGGCGCATGATCTCATCGTCACCGTGAACGACATGGCTTTCGCGCGGGCGCTGGCGCAGCAGGCGCATGATGCGGGCAAGCGCGCGTCCGTGCATGTGAAGGTGGATACAGGCATGGGGCGCTTCGGGCGGCTTCCCCATGAGCTGCTTCCCTTCCTGGAAGAAGTGACGCGTCTGCCGCAATTGCGTCTGGAAGGGGTGTGGACCCATTTCGCCACCGCGGATGAGCGGGATAAAACCTTCGCCCGGGAACAGTACGCCATCTATCGCCAGGTCGCGGCCCGGGCCAGCGAGCGTTTCGACATCCGCTACCGCCACGTGGCCAACAGCGCCGCCATCCTGGATTTATCCGAAACCTGGCTGGACGCGGTGCGGCCCGGCATCGCCATCTACGGGCTGTATCCCTCCGCCGAGGTGAACACAAACCTGGTTCTGCGCCCGGCCCTCACCCTCATCAGCCACGTGGGCCGGGTGCGCACCCTGCCGGCCGGAGCCAGCGTCAGCTATGGTCGCACCTTCATTGCCAAAAAGCGCACCCGCGTCGCCCTGCTTCCCATCGGCTATGGCGACGGCGTGCATCGATTGCTTTCCAACCGGGGACAGGTGCTGATTCGGGGGCGGCGCGCTCCCATCATCGGGCGGGTGTGCATGGATAACATCATGGTGGATGTGTCGGGCGTTGATGGCGTGCACGAGGGGGACGAGGCCGTGCTCATCGGTCGGCAGGGAGAAGATATCATCTCCGCCGAAGAAGTGGCGGCCTGGGCCCAGACCATCAACTACGAGGTGACCACCAGCCTGCTGCCCCGGGCCGCGCGAGTGTATGTGAGGAGGTCTCCATGACGCACGAACATCCAAATCCCATCCATTGCATCTTGCCTCCCCTCATCCTGGATTTCAGCCGTCCGCGATTCGAGGAAGAGCTAACCGTCACTCCCCGCCGTT
>JALWDV010000667.1 GCA_027036755.1 Anaerolineae bacterium | reverse complement strand
GGGAGGGAGATGACCATCTGCCCGACAGATTTGCAATCCAGCGGGCTCCTCCCCCTGCAAGGCGTCAGCCGAAGCGGGGGGAGGCCGGGAGGGGGGCTTGTCACCAGGCCAAATTTGAAATTGCTGGCCGTATTTGAAGGGAATTTGACATTGTCGAACTACTAACGTAGCAAGGCCAAGAACCACGAAGACACGACGACACGAAGGCGCGAAGGGTGAGAAATAAGGATTTTCTTCGTGTCTTCGTTCCTTCGAGCCTTCGTGGCAATGCATTTTCAAGGCCGAATCAGGCTACCTGAGCAGTTACAATTCACTGCATAAATGCCCGACATCGGTGACAATAATGGCGTTAACTCCGGCGGTTTTACACCGCGGAAAAGTTTGTGTAATCGAAATTTGTGAAGTGTTGAAATTGTAAAAATGCCGGATAGGCGATCTCAACCATGACCAAATTGTATTTGGTGCAAAGGGGTTTGTGTGTTATACTTTTGTTAAGACGTTTCGGTTTTTGGTTGTTCGTGAGATTTGCTTTCTTTTTGTTATACCAATGTTGCCGACCGTGCGAACATAGGAAAAGATAAATCGCTCACTGGCAATCGTCCGTCTTCTGGATATTTTTGTTTGACACCTTGTTTTCCGGCATGAAGTTTGTTTGATAAGCAGCCCTTACATCAATTCAGCTGGCTTTGAATTCCGGCCGAAATCGCTGACGTTCATCCCTATCCGGAGACGTATAGACTTATCTTGAATGATATTTGTCGTATATCTGCAAAGCAATTGCTGGTGTTTGCGAACTAGGAAGATTAGTTGCATTGGTGTTAGGGGGCGTCCAATCCTGAAGTTTTTTGTTGTTGCGAGTATCTGATCGTAATGCGCAAAAACGTTTCGTAATTAGATTATGTTTAGTCAAGTGTTGGTTTTGTCATTATCATCGTAATTCTATATTCCGATTGCATTCCTGTTGCTTCGCTTTCTGGTTTTGTGCTGGGGCGCAGTGAATGCCACCACTACCTAGTTAATTAGGATGGAGTGTTTACTATGAAGAATGCCAAACGTTTTCTTCTAATCCTTACAATAGTTTTAGCTGGCGTATTGATGAGTGTTGCATCGCCCAGCTTCGCTGTTGCGCCAGCGCCTTCGGTCCATTCGGAACTGGCCATGGTCAACGCGTGTGGCGCAAATGATGTAGGAGGCGTTGTCTATCATGAGTTGCCTCTTGATGGCACGTCCTTCAACACCTACGGCTCCAAGGATGGGAATGAGTCGGGCGTCAGCGGCGTATCCGTCACCGTCATCGACGCCTATGGCGATTCCACGACGGTGCTTACAGACAGCAATGGCGAGTGGAGCGTGTCCTCCCCCGTCTTCCCTGTACGCGTGGAATTCAGTGTTCCTGATGGATTCAAGGAGGGACCGATCGGCGCAGGCTCTTTTACATCCGTGCAATTTGTCGACTCCAGTGATTGCCAGGTCAACCTGGGTATTCATGCTCCCGACGAGTTCACCGATACGGCCAATCCCGAGGTCGTAGCTCCTGTGGCCATCAACGGCGGGCTCAATGACATCGACCCTGTGAATTCGCTGGAGCGGTTTCATTATGAAGATTCCGGGAGCACCCCTAACAATACGCATCTTGCCACCAAATCGGAGGTTGGCGCGATATGGGGTCTTGCCTACAACCGTTCGACCAAGACCATTTACTCTTCCGCCTTCGTCAAGCGGCATGTGGCGATGGGCCCCGGCGGCATCGGGGCCATTTACGCCACCGAGAACACCCCGCCATATACAACGACTGTGTGGCTGGATATGACCACGTTGGGCGTCAATTTCGGCTCGATTCCAGATAACACAACCCGGGGGTTGACTGGCGCGCCCACGGATCCCACCCACGATCCTGCCGTTTTTTCTCTGGTGGGCAAGGTCGGCATCGGTGATATCGACATCAGCGCCGACGACACCACCCTGTATGTGATGAATCTGTATGACAAGAAAGTTTACGCCGTGGACACCCAGACCAAGTCGATCGTCGCGAGTTTTCAGACGACCGATCCCGGGTGCTCGAATGGCGAATGGCGTCCCTTTGCTTTGAAGTATCATGAAGGAAAGGTGTATGTTGGCGGCGTTTGTGATGGCACTGGTAGCGGGGATTCCAGTGATCTAACCGCACATGTTTATCGCATCGATAGTGGCTTGACCTCGGCGACCGAGGTGTTTTCGTTTTCACTGGATTATCATCCCCGCGGCAGGGCGTATACCGGCTGTTCTCACGAAGGTTGGTATACCTGGAGTGACGTCTGGCCCCCTGATTGTCCCGCCTCAGGCGGATTTCCTGTATCGGTATGGCCGCAGCCGCTTCTTTCTGATATCGAGTTCGATATTGATGGCGATATGATATTGGGGTTTGGCGATCGGTTTGGCCATCAATCCGGGCAATACAACTATGCACCTCAGGGCACGCAAACTTACTCCGCGATTACTGGCGGCGACATCTTGCGGGCGAATTACAACAGTGATGGCACTTACACTCTGGAATATAACGCCACGGTGGGCGGCATTACCACTGACGGCGTCAACAACAATGAGGGACCGGGCGGCGGCGAGTACTATTATGAAGATCGCTATAAGGTCTACCATCTTGAGACCACCGATGGCAGTCTGGCTTTCTTGCCTGGACGAGGCGAGATTATGGTGACCTCGATGGACCCTGATATGGACGGCCCTTACTCGAATGGCGGCGTGCGTCGGTTCAACAATATGGATGGCAAATATGTCGCCGGGTATGTGGTTTATCCTCGTCAGGACACGGCTTACATGGGGAAGGCCCACGGCATTGGCGATATCGAATTGCTCGGGCCGCCAGCGCCCATCGAGATCGGCAACCGCGTCTGGCTCGATTTGGATAACGATGGCATTCAGGATCCGGAGGAGCCGCCTCTTTCTGGCGTGACGGTCACCTTGCATGATCCTAGTGGAACCCAGATCGGATCAGTTGTCACCAATAGTAAAGGTGAGTACTACTTCTCTTCTGATCCTAATGGCGTCGATACGGCCAGCGCTGATTATGGCATCAGTGAACTCGAACCGTTCACCAGCGGCTACACCATTCATGTCGATCTTACCCAGTCCGCTCCTGTGCCCCTGGCGTTGACAACGGCCAACGCCGACAGCAGTCCCAACGGCGATGCGCGTGACTCCGATGCAGTCCAGGTGGGCAACGATGCTGTTATCACCTTCGACACCAGTTCGGCCGGCAGCAATGATCACTCCTACGACTTCGGCTTCACGAGCGTGGCTATTGGCAACCGGGTGTGGAGCGATCTCAATCACAACGGCTTACAAGACGCAAATGAATCCGGCATCGGGGGCGTGCGGGTGGATCTACTGGATTCCAGCGGCAACCTTATCGCCTCGACCTACACGAGCGCCGGCGGCATTTATACTTTTGATGGCCTCGATGGCGTCGCCCCCAATGGGCAGTACCAGTTGCGTATCGATCCGAATCAGCCCGCTTTGGCAGGCATGACCCTGACGACTCAGGATGCAGGAGGCGACACCAGCAACGATCCGACCGATGATAACGACTCGGATGCCGCCATGAGTGGCGGCGTGGCGCTTATCAATCCCGCCACAGCACCCAGCTCCGGCGTCAACTATGGCTATGACTTTGGTTTCGCTTCGGCGTCCATTGGCGATTATGTGTGGTTCGACGACAATGGCGATGGCATCCAGGACGCCAGTGAATCAGGCGTCGCGGGGGTGCGCATCGATCTGCTGGATTCCAATGGCAATCCGGTGCAGGCCTGCATGAACACCGTCAAGGACTATCTGGATGAAGGCGGCAGCGCCAATGCCAGCAGTGGCTCGTTGGATTGGTCGGGCCAGGACTGGAATTATTCCTCCGCCGGAGCGTCCGGCTCGGGCGGCAATCCGGGAGCAATGCAATACATCAACGGCAATGGCTCGATGACTCGCGCGGTGGACGCATCCGCTTTCGCCCTCTATCCCACCCTCTCCTTCGATTACCAGTTTTACAATGGGGCCAGCAATAGTTTGACTGTCAAGTTCTCTACAGACGGCGGCTCCACCTGGACGACGTTGGCGACATACAGCGCCGCGGATAGCGCCTATCATTCAGAAAGCATGATCTTCCCCACCATCTCTTCGACAGCGCAGATCCGGTTCGAGGGAGGCGCGAGCGGCAGCAATCAGATACGTCTCGACAATATCAAAATCGAGGGCTGTATTCCTGAGAATGCTTATGCCATCACCGATTCGAATGGTTATTACCTGTTCGATAGCTCTAAAGGCGTGTTGCCCAATGAGAATTATCAATTGGTCATCGACACCACGCAGACGTCTCTGAATGGTTATGTTGCGACAATCAAGGATGCCGGCTCTGATGATACGGTTGATTCGGATGCGGATATGCTGAACTCGACGACGGCGGTTATCTATGCGACTGCGCCATCGGCGGGTGAGGATTTGACCTATGACTTCGGCCTCACCGCCGTAAACATTGGCGATTACGTGTGGCTCGATAGCAATGGCAACGGCATTCAGGATTCAGGCGAGGCTGGCATTCAGGGCGTGCGCGTCGATCTGCTGGATAGCAACGGCAATCCGGTGGAGGCGTGCATGAACACCATCGGCGATTATCTGGATGACGGCGGCAGCAACAACGCCAGCGCCGGCTCGATAGATTGGTCCGACCAGATTTGGACTTACGTCAATGGCGCGGCGTACTCAAGCGATGGCAATCCCGGCGGGAAGCAAGCTATTAACGGCACAGGCCGCATGACTCGCCCGGTGGACCTTTCGGTTTTTGCTTCCAATCCCACCATCTCCTTCGATTACAAATTCTACTACGGCACTTCCCGGCCAGATAGCTTCACAGTCGAGTATTCTACAGACAATGGCGCCACCTGGACGACATTGGCAACTTACACAGCGATAGACACCGGAGATGCGAATTACCATTCAGTCGCTCCCATGCCTTTGCCTTCGCGTTCAGCGACGGCGCAAATCCGGTTTGTTGGCGGCGGTGGTTCGAATCAGGTCGGCCTGGATAACATTCGGATCGCAGGCTGTATCTTTGAGCCCGTGTATGACATAACCGACGCCGACGGCCTCTACCTCTTCGGCATCACAGAAGGCGTTCATGCTAACACGGATTATCAGGTTGTCATCGACACAACCCAGGCTCCTCTGGATGGTCTTGATCTGTCGCCCAAGGATGCTGGCGGCGACGATGCAGTTGATTCCGATGCCGACATGTCGCTCACGAAAGCTGTGATCAATCCGGCCCGTGCGCCGAACTCTGGTTCTGATCTCACCTTCGACTTCGGCTTCTACCGTTTGCGCATTGGTGATCGCATCTGGCGTGATAATGACGGCGATGGCATACAGGATGCAGACGAACCCGGCATTTCTGGCGTGCGCGTGGATTTGTTGGATTCCAGTGGCAATCCCGTGCAAGGCTGCATGAATACGTTGGGCGATTACCTGGACGAGGGCGGCTCCGCCAACGCCAGCAGCGGCTCGATAGATTGGTCTGGTCAGAATTGGGACTATAACAATGCCGGCCCTTATAGCGCGTATGGCAACCCGGGAGGCATGCACGCCATTAATAGCGGCAACGCCAGTATGACCCGGTCAGTGGATCTGTCCGCCTTCGCCACCTATCCTGACCTCTCCTTCGATTATCAGTTCTACTATGGCGATTCCAGACCCAGCACCCTCATTGTCGAGTATTCTCCCGACGACGGCGCCACTTGGGTCACCCTAGGAACTTACGAGCCGGAAGACGATAGTTACCACACGGCTACAGGCCTGCGAATGCCATCGCTGTCATCGACGGCTAAGCTACGCTTCTCTCACAACGATAGCAATTCTATCCGTCTGGATAACATCAAGATTGAAGGCTGCATCCCCGAGGATGTGTATGAAATTACTGATGCGAATGGCTACTATCATTTCGATTCCATCAAGGGCGTCCAGCCAAGCTCCCAGTATCAGGTTGTCGTTGATACGACGCAATCGGCTTTGAGTGGTCTGACCCTGACCACCCAGGATGCGGGCAGTGATGACGAAAAAGATTCAGACGCAGGAACGTCGGGGAACAAAGCGGTGATTAGTTCCGCCACTTCTCCATCTGCGGGCGAGGATCTGTCGTATGACATCGGGTTCCATCCGCCGATTATGTATGACTGGGGCGACCTCCCCGATAGCTTTGCTACGGATCAAACCGATAGTGGCGAAGGCGTGGGCCCGAGCCACGTCATCACCTCGACGCTGTATCTGGGCTCCTGTGTTGATGCGGAAAGCGATGGTCAGCCCGACAACCATGCGGGCGCGGACAGCAGCGGCGGCGATGACAACAACACAGGCTCTGTCACCGGCTCCTGCACCGGCAACGACGACGAAGATGGCGTGAAACTGGTCACGCCGCTGGCGCCCGGGGCGCAATCCTGTTTCGAAGTCACCGCCCACAACGGCGCCAACAAATCTGTCGACATCTACGCCTGGATCGACTGGAACGGCGACGGCGACTTTGGCTCCGGCAGCACGGTGGACGCTGACGAGGCCTTTAAGCTGGGTTCGGTTCCGGCCAACACCGATTGGACGAATCATAAACTCTGCACCATCGCACCCTCGGGCGCCACTTTCGACGGCGGCGAGACCCACATGCGCTTCCGCTTCTCCTCCGATGCACTGACCGATTCTGACTGGGGCGGCCAGGCTGGCTATGGTGAGGTGGAGGATTACTGGCAGCCGCTGGTGTGCGTTGGCAACTACCTGTGGATGGACGTGGGCTCCACGGACGACGTGCAGGATAGCGATGATGCGCCTGTGGCCGACGGTACGCAAGTTTATCTCGTGTGGGAGGGACCCGACGGCGACATCGACGCCATATCGGACAATGTGACCTACACGACAACGACCACAAGCGGTGTGTACAAATTCTGCGGCCTGGTTCCCGACGCCAATGGCGATAGCACGAACGACGACTATCAGATATCTGTGCCCACGCTGCCTGGGACGCCCGTGGCGCGGGATGTTGGCGGCGATGATGCGTTGGACAACGACGGCGACAACAGCGGCGTGGGCCCGGTCTTCACGGTGAGCATTCCCACGAGTGTGAGCGACGATGCGCCGAACGATACGGATCCCAACAACTTCCCTGACGATAACACCGATCTCACCTTCGACTTCGGCTTCGAACAAGACAAGGTGGCCATCGGCAACCGGGTGTGGTCGGACGATGACAAGAACAGCATGATGAACGGCAGCGAAGCCGGCATCGATGGCGTGAAGGTGGAACTGTATCAGGATAAGGACGGCGATGGCGTGTGCGAACCGGGCGGCGATGATGGTTCGACTGCGCTAGACAGCACCACAACGGCAAATGACGGCTATTATCAGTTCCTGGATCTAACGCCGAGCGCGGCGAATGATCTGAAGACCTGCTACTGCGTGGCTATTCCCAAGAGCTCGGTAAGCGGCTACACTGCGAGCAGCGCTGGGTGGACGTCGGATCCCGACAGCACGGATGAAAACTCGGGGCAGGGCGACGACGGGTATCCGTCAGGATCGTACGTGGTCACCAAGCCGATCTGCGCCGAGAAAGATGGGCAAACCAACACCTCGGATGCAGGCGACCCCGCCGGTTATCCAGACGCAAGCGCCTACATGACCGTGGACTTTGGGTTCCACAGCGATCAGCCTAACGCCGTGAGCCTGTCCAAGTTTGCGGGCGCTGCACCGAGTGAGACGTGGATGGTAATAATATTGCTGTCGATTGCAGCAGGCGTCATCACCCTGGCCTGGCGTCGTCGTCGAGCCATGTAGATTGGTAGGCCGAAAATACATTCACAAAAAA
>JALWDV010000666.1 GCA_027036755.1 Anaerolineae bacterium | reverse complement strand
CGTCAAACGTCATCCGTCAAACGTCAAAAAGAGCCTGTTTCGCCACGTTTTGACGTTTGACGCTTTACGTTTGACGTGCTTTGCCAGGCGTTGACCCTATTGAAATTGTAAAGCTGAAGGAAGGACGATCTGAACCATGTCCCGGATTCTATTAAACATGTTTGCGCTTCAATGCTCCAAAAGCGCAAAGGCCCGACTGACATACACGTCCTCTATCCCACAAGAAAAGACGCCCGGAAATCCCGAGCGTCTTTCGTCGTTCCACAAGATTTGCGCGAGCGCTATCGCAGCGCAATCACCGCTTTGCCCAGCTCGACGAACACGGGCGAGGCCAACAGGCCCATGAGCAGCACGCCCGTGACAGCGATGGCGATGGCCGCACCCGCGCCGGCGGGAATGTGTGACCGCACGTAGCTTTGCTCATCGGGTTTGGACATGAACATGACCACCACCACCCGCAGATAGTAGTAGGCGCTGACCACGCTGTTCAACATGCCGATGACGGCCAGCCAGGCCCAACCTGCGCTCACTGCCGCGCCGAACACATAAAATTTGCCGAAGAAGCCCACCATAGGCGGGATGCCGGTGAGGGAGAGCATGAAGATGGCCATGGCCACTGCCAGCAGGGGGCGGCTATCGAACAGGCCTCGGGCGGCGTCGATGTCAGCGTCCTGGCGGGCGTCGGGCGTGGAGCGTTCTAGCATGGACGCCACTGCAAAAGCGCCGATGTTCATAAATGCGTAGGCGAACAGATAGTAGAGCACCGCGTTCAGGGCGTTTACGCCCGCCACCAGGCCCGTCATCATGTACCCGGCCTGGGCGATGGAGCTGTACGCCAACATGCGCTTGAGGCTGGTCTGGCGCAGGGCCGCAAAGTTGCCCCAGATCATGGTCAGCACCGAGATGATGGCGACGAGGCCCGCCCATATCTCGATGGGCGCGCTGGTCAGCGAAGCCAGGATGCGGAACATGGCCACGAACACCGCGGCCTTGGTGGCCACCGACATGAACGCGGTCACGGGCGTGGGCGCGCCCTGATAGGCGTCGGGCGCCCACATGTGGAAAGGCACGCCCGCCAGCTTGAAGAAGAACCCGACCAGCAACAGCGCCAGTCCGGTCAAAATGAGAAAACCGCCCGTGCCACCCGCAGCGATCTCGGAAAGCTGGGTGCTGCCGGTGTCGGCATAGAGCAGCGCCATGCCATAGAGGAAAAATCCCGATGAAAACGCGCCCAGCAGGAAGTACTTGAGCGCGCCTTCGGCGCTGGCAAGCTGGCGGCGATTGAAGCCGGTGAGCACGTAGAGGGAGACTGAGAGAATCTCCAGGCTGACGAACATGGTGATCAGCTCCACCGACTTGCCCATGAACATCATGCCCGCAGCGGCCAACAGCAGCAACGCGTAAAAGGAGCTGGCTTCCTGGCTGAACTGGGGCACATAGGCCCAGGCCAACAGCACGCTCAATCCCGCAGCCAGCAGCACCGCCAGGTTGGTGTAGCGAGAAAGATCATCCACCAGCACAACATTGCCCACCAGCGCGTCGCCGCTGCCGAGGCCCGCAGCCGTCACGCCCGCGGCCACAAGGATGCCCGCGAAGGTCACGCCCGCCATGAGTGACGCCTCAGCGCTCACATCGCTGAACCGGCTCGCCATGTCGATGATCAGCAGCAGCAACGCCACGCCGATGATGATGATTTCGGGAAGAAGGGGAAGGATGAGATCGGGTAGGGTCATTTTGGGGATAGTAATCAGTGTTCAGTGTTCAGTGAACAGTGGACATTTAGAACGGCAGCGGAGCGGCCTGGATGGTCTGCAACAGCGCGTCCACCGCCGGGTTGATCTTGTCGAGGAAATAGTTGGGATAAAGGCCGATGACGAAGAACATGATCACCAGGGGCGCGAGCACCAGAATCTCGCGCTTGGTGAGATCGGTGAGGTTGCCGTTCTTTTCTTCGTCCAGCGGGCCCTGGATCATCTTGCGCACCGCGGTGAGCAGATACCAGGCGGCCAAAATCACGCCCAGGGTGGCGAAAACCGCCCACCAGGGATTGGCCTGGAACGTCCCCACCAGGATGGAGAACTCGCCCACGAAGCCGTTCAGGCCCGGCAGGCCCACCGAGGCCATGACTACGATGATGAAGAAGGCGCTCCACACGGGAACTTGCTTCCACAGGCCGCCATATTCTGAGAAGAGGCGGGTGTGGCGGCGGTCGTAGATCATGCCCACCATGAGGAAGAGCGCGCCCGTGGCCAGGCCATGGTTCACGCCTTGCAGCACCGCGCCCGAAAGCCCTTGCGCGGTGAGACTGGCCACGCCCAGCATCACAAAGCCCAGATGGGCGATGGAGCTGTACGCCACCAGCGATTTCACATCCTTCTGCACCAGCGCCACCAGCGCGCCGTAGAGGATGCCGACGATGGCCAGGAAGGCCAGCAAGGGCGTGTACATCTGCGTGGCCAGGGGGAAGAGGGGCAGGTTGAAGCGCAGGAAGCCGTAAGAGCCCATCTTCAGCAGCACGCCCGCCAGGATGACGGAGCCCGCGGTGGGGGCTTGCACGTGCGCATCGGGCAGCCAGGTGTGGAAGGGGAACAGAGGGATTTTGATGGCGAAGGCCAGGGCGAAAGCCACGAAAGCCCAGGTCTGAAGCCCCAGGGGCATGGGCGCTTTCAGCAAGTCGAACCAGTCGAAGCTGCCGCTGTTCCAGTAGAGGAGCAGGATGACCACCAGCATGAACGCTGAGCCCGCCATGGTGTAGAGGAAGAACTTCACCGCCGCATACACCCGGTTCTTGCCGCCCCAGCGCCCGATGAGGAAGTACATGGGGATGAGGGTGAACTCCCAGAAGATGAAGAACACCGCCAGATCCAACGCCAGGAAAACGCCCAACATGCCTGTCTGCTGCACCAAAAGCAGAAAGAGGAAGGCTTTGAGGTTATCTTTGACGTTGTGCCAGGAGAACAGCACCACAATCGGCCCGAGCAGCGTCGTCAGCAACACCAGGAACAGGCTGATGCCATCCACGCCCAGGTGGTAATTGACGCCCAACTGGGGAACCCATGCCACAAATTCCTGGTATTGCATACTGCCATCGTTGATCCACCAGACCAGCAGGAACAACGAGACCACGAAATCCGCCAGCGCCGTCGTCAGGGCGATGATCTTGATGCGCTCTTCATTTTGCATGAAAAGCAACAACAAGGCCCCTAGCGTCGGCAACCAGATGATGAAGGAAAGAAGCGGGAATGGTGCGAGGTTGTTCATAAAGATCAATGAGTAATGATTGATAATTGGTAACTGCTAACGTACCCCGGTTAACTAACCACAAAGGGCACAAAGGCACTAAGAACACGAAGAAAAAATGTATAAATTCCCCTTTGTGTCTTTGTGTCTTAGTGTTCTTAGTGGTTTTCGGGTGACGACCTTAGTAGTTACGATGATTGAAGAGGGGAAGATGGACGCCTACCAGAGCAGGAAATAGAGGAGGATGAGCACGACGCCGACGAAGAAGGAGAGGGCGTACATGCCCAATACGCCCGTCTGCGCCCGGGCCACATAATCGCCGGCCCGCACGGTGTATGCGCCCACGCCGTTGACCGCGCCCTCGATGAAGCGGCCATCGAACACCCGGTAGAACCAGTTGGCCAGGCGGCGCAGGGGATTGACGATGACGGCCATGTAGAATTCATCCACCCAGTATTTGTGCTCCAGGGTGTTTTGCAGGGGCGAGAACAGATTTTGCAGGCTCTTGGCCCATCCCCATTCGGGAATGTAGCGGGCGTAGGCCAGGAAGATGCCCAGCAGGGCGATGCTGCTGGAGACCAGGAACAGGATCAGCTCCAGGCTTTCGCTGCCGTGTTCGGTCCCGCCCAGGTCGGCGAAGACGGGTCCCAGCCAGGCGCCCAGCACGTTGGCGTGCTCCCCGAACATCGCGGGCAATCCCAGCAGCCCGGCGAACAGCGCCCCGGCTGCCAGGAACCACAGGGGGAAGGTCATGCCAGGTGACTGCTCGTGGGCGTGTTCGGCGTGCTCGCTGCGGGGCTCGCCGTGGAAGGCCCGGTACACCGCCCGGAAGCTGTAGAAGGCGGTCAGCAGGGCTGTGAAGATGCCCACGCCCCACAGCAGGGGGGATTTGAGGAACGCCTCGTACAGGATCGCGTCCTTGGACCAGAACCCTGCCAGCAGCGGGAACCCGGCCAGCGCGGCCGCGCCGATGAGGAATTGCCAGTAAGTCTTGGGCATCTTCTTCCTCAGTCCGCCCATCAGGTCGATGTTCAGTTCGCCGTGCATGGCGTGCATCACCGAGCCCGCAGTGAGGAAGAGCAGGGCCTTGAAGAAGGCGTGGGTCATCAGATGGAAGACGCCCGCGGTGTAGGCTCCCACGCCCACGCCCAGGAACATGTAGCCCAATTGGGAAATGGTGGAGTAGGCGAGGATGCGTTTGAGATCAGTCTGCACGATGGCGATGGACGCGGCCATGAGCGCGGTCAGAGCGCCGATCCAGGCCACGACGGCCATGGTGGTGGGAGCCAGCTCGAACAGGGGGTGGCTGCGGGCGATCATGTACACGCCCGCGGTGACCATGGTGGCGGCGTGGATGAGGGCCGAGACAGGGGTCGGGCCTTCCATCGCGTCGGGCAGCCACACGAACAGCGGAATTTGAGCCGATTTGCCGGTGGCGGCCAGCAAGAGCAGCAAGGTGACCCCGGTCAGAGCGGCGATGGCGGCGTCGGGCGCACCAGGCAGGGCTGCAAAAATATCTTTGAACGCCAGGCTGCCCGCTTGTTTTCCGAACAGGAGGAAGAGCCACATGATGGCCAGCGCCAGGCCGAAGTCGCCCACCCGGTTGACGATGAAGGCCTTTTTGCCCGCATCGGCCGCGGAGGGCTTGTAAAACCAGAATCCGATGAGCAAATAGGAGGCCAGGCCAACGCCCTCCCAGCCCACGTAGAGCTGGAGATAGTTGTTGGCCAGCACCAGGGTCAGCATCATCAGGATGAAGAAATTCAGATAGATGAAGAACCGGCCATACAGGCGCAGGCTCAAATCCTGATGTTTGTCGTCCACCAGCATGTAGGTGGCTGCGTACCAGTGGATGATGAACCCAACGCCCGTGACCACCAGCGCCATCACCACCGACAGGGGGTCGATGAGCAGGGCGAAATCCACCGCGAAATCGCCGATGTGAATCCACGACCATAGCGGAACGGTCACGGAGCGGGCGTCTTCGGGCAGGCCCAGCAGGGCGAAAGCAAGCCCCACCGCGGTGAGGAAGGAGGCGAAAACCGCGGCCCCGGCCACGAAGGCGATGAATGATTTACCCAGGCGCTTGCCGAAGATGAGATTGATCAGCAGGCCCAGGAGGGGGAAAACGAGGATAATCCAGGCGAATGAGAGCATGGGCGTTACCCTTTCAGCAGATGAACTTCATCGATGTTGGTGGTGTCCTGATGCCGGACGATTGCCATGATGATAGCCAAGCCCACGGCGACCTCCACCGCGGCCACGGCGATGACGATGAACACGAAAATCTGTCCGGTGAGATTGCCCCACTGGTTGGCCAGCGCCACCAGGGTGAGATTGACGCTGTTCAACATCATCTCGATGCTCATAAAGATGATGAGGGCGTTGCGTCGCACCAGCACGCCCACCGCGCCAATGGTGAAGATGATGGCGGAGAGGAGGAGGATGTAGGATGTTGGAATCATGGCTGATTGCGTGAGTGTCCGGTTGTGGAAATTTTGCGGGAAGTCAATGGTGCGTAATGCGTAATTCGTAATGCGTAAAGGTTTGGCTGGGGCAGGGAGGTGGGAGGGCTAGGCGAAAGGGGTTTCGGTCAATAACGCAGAAAGTGAATCCGCTTGTGGATCGAGACGATAAGTTGGGCCTGGCTCCCGCAAAGCGTGGGCATGGCGCTGTTGGGGAACCATCGTTAGCAGGAGGCGGATGATTTCGGTTTGGAGCTTGATGCGATGTGCAACAACGCGGTCGGTCAGGATAAAGCGACCTCGATAATACCAGCCTCGACTTTCGCAGGCGGAACCAAGCGCATACTCGTAAAAACGGGCTCGATCTTTGGCGCTGGCTTTGGAATAGCCTTCCTCGATGTTGGCGCATTCAGAACCTAAAGAACGATACAACTGGCCTGACAAGTCCTTTGTTCGGGCGTCTTGGGAAAGTTTCGTGATGTCGTACCATCCGACATCTGAAGCAAAAAGCGCCAGGCGATAAACTTTCAACGTCCACAACGCATCCGATTTGAGCTCGTCAGGAACTGACTTTTGCCATTCTTCAAAACTCGTCCAGGATGAACGGCGATCCTCTGTCATCGAGCCAATCTTTTTACGGATTACGCATTACGAATTATGTTGACGAACGACGTTTCCTTTCGCGAAGCGCTAGCACAATACCTCCCAGCATGCCCGCCAGCAGCAGCACCGAGGCCAGCTCGAAGGGCAGCAGATAGGTGGTGTAGAGCGGCCCGCCCACGGCCTGCACGCTGCCCGCATCGGGCGCGCCCATCGGCTCGGGGAAGCCGCCCAGGTTCTTGGCCAGGACGTAGAGAAGGCCCACCAGGAAGATCGCGCCCAGGATGACCGCGGCGGTGCGGGCGTAAGGACGGCTTTCGTGCGTCTCCAGGGTGATTTCGCCGCCGATAAGCATGATGACGAACAGGAACAGCACCACGATCGCACCGGCGTAGACGATGACCTGCACGATGCCCAAAAACTGGGCCGATAGCGCAAAGTACATCAGGGCGATGATGAGAAAGTGGGCCAACAGCGAAAGCGCGCTGTAAATCGCATTCTTGCTCAAAATCACGCCCAGGGCGGTGATGAGGGCGAGGAGGGCCAGGATGAAGAAAGAGATCGGGTTCATGGTGATAGGTGAATATGTGAACAGTTGGCCGGTATTCAGTGTCTAGTGTTCAGTGTTCAGTTTTCAGGACGGATCAGGGATTTCAGCTTCACTGAACACTGACTACTGAACACTGAAAACTCACTCAGGCGTCAGGTCGGACGATGACGTTGGGGACGGGAGGATTGAGCAGCGCTTCCTTGTCGAGAATCAGATCGACGCGTTCGTATTGGGCCAGCTCGAAGTTATGGCCCAGCACGATGGCCTCGGTGGGACAAGCCCGCATGCAATCGCCGCAGAAAATGCAGCGCATGAGATTCACCTCATACACCGCGGCGTGGCGCTCGCCCGGCGACACCGGATTGTTCGGATCGTTTTCCGCAGCCAGCACATAGATGGCTCCGGTCGGGCACGCGGCCTCGCATAGCGAGCAGCCGATGCAGCGCTCCATGCCATCCTCGTAGCGGCGCAGCTCGTGCCGCCCGCGAAAACGGGGATAGATGGCCACCGGCTCGTCGGGATATTCTACGGTGTTGGGCGCTTCGGTCACCAGCGTCTTCAGCGTGACGCCCATAGATTTGGCGATGAATTCAGCGCCCTGAACAAGGTCTTTTACGCTCATAGGTTGATGATTGATGACTAAAGATTAAAGGAGAAAGCGGGAATCGATGGCGTATTGGAGGTGACGACGACCAGAAACAATCTTTGATCATTAATTCTTGATCATTGTTGGCTGTACTGAAAAAACCTTCAACACGGAGGCGCAGAGCGCACGGAGGAAGAAAAAGGTGAGACTTGGAGAGGAATTCCTCTGTGAACTACCACTATTTTCTCCGTGTCCTCCGTGTCTCCGTGTTGAGAAACCTTTTTGCAGTGCATCCATTGTTTATTTCAAACGGGTGCGTCCTTTTTCGGTTGAAGCGTTTGCCACGTCCGCCCGGAGATGAAGTCGCCGGGCTACAAAACAGCGCCGGATAAATCCGGCTAGCCCCGCAGGGGCGCTGTTTCTAGCCGGGGGACTTCATCCCCCGGCGCTGGC
>JALWDV010000665.1 GCA_027036755.1 Anaerolineae bacterium | reverse complement strand
GATTGATAAACCAGAAAGATGATTTCGTTATTCATAAGCATCACAGTGAGAGAAAGTTGACGGTATCATCTACATTTTAGCACGAAACTGGTTTCTTTTTCAATCGCCCTCTGTTCACTGCAAGCAATTGTAACTGCTAAGGTCGTTTTCGTTTGAATTAACCTGACAGGTTCCTTTGGCTACGATTCTGAGCCTTGCACGCTTCGTTGCTGGCTGAAAACCGCCCATTCTGCCGCCAGGGTTACGGGAACCTGTCAGGTTTGAGCAAAAAAGACAACCAACTGGCATACATTAGCAGTTACCAGCAATTCCAAATTTAGAATCCGCAAGCGGCAAGGAGGCGATTTCACCCCTCCCGGCCTCCTTTTTGCCCCCACCCCGACCCTCCCCCGATACTCGCTGCGCTCGTGTTCAGGGGAGGGAGATAACCATCTGCCCGACAGATTTGCAAGCCAGCGGGCTCCTCCCCCTGCAAGGCGTCAGCCGAAGCGGGGGGAGGCCGGGAGGGGGGCTTGTCTCCGAACCAAATTTGAAATTGCTCTGTTCACTGATTACTGAACACTGACAACCGCCCATGGCTCAATGCAAGGCAATCACCAAAAGCGGCAAGCAATGTCGCAACAAGGCGCTGCCCGGCTCCGATTACTGCCGGATTCACGCCCATCTGGCCGCGCCTGACAACGAAGCAACCCCTTCAGCTCCCACCGGGGCTGATTCTCCAACAACCTCTTCAACCCGGCCCGCGGCGCAGCCGCCCGCGCGGCCACCACAATCCACTCAAAAGGAAAAGAAAATGGCAGACATCAATATGATCGCTCTGGGAATGGTCGAGACCAAAGGTTTGGTCGGCGCAATCGAGGCGGCCGACGCGATGGTCAAGGCGGCCAACGTGAAGCTCATCGGCAAGGAAAAGATCGGCGCCGGTTACGTCACCGTGATGGTGCGCGGCGATGTGGGCGCGGTCAAGGCCGCCACCGACGCGGGCGCAGCCGCGGCCCAGCGCGTGGGCGAGCTGGTCAGCGTCCACGTCATCCCCCGCCCCCACAGCGATGTGGAAGGCATCCTGCCCCAACTGGAAGACTGATCGTCTAGATGCGATTTCCGGCCGGATTCTAATGAACATTGACAAAATGACCCGGTCATAGGCCCGGGGCGCTTCGCGCCCACCGCCAGCGCCGGAGGATGAAGTCCCCCGGCTAGAAACAGCGCCCCTGCGGGGCTTAGCCGGATTTATCCGGCGCTGTTTTGTAGCCCGGCGACTTCATCGCCGGGCGGACGTGGCGAACGCCACTATGACCGATTTAATTTGTGAACATTCATATAGTCCGGCGTCGCACCGGATTCGGCGAATCGCGAATCCGTCTGAGCATCCTCTCAGGACGCGCGCCATGAAAAAAGAACTTTACACCGCTGCGATCATCGAAAAGCTGGCGCTGGAAGATGGTCAAACCACGCTGGTGCTGGGCAAGGGGGACATCGTGACGCCCCTGGCCCGGGACCGGGCGCGCGAGCTGGGCCTGACCCTGGTCTGGCCCGAACAGGATGACCGCGATCTGCCCGCGTGGAGCGCGGCCGCCCAGATCAACGCCCGACCCCTGCAGCAGGCCCCGACCGCGGTCGCCTCACCCGCCCCGCGGCCTGCGGGCGATGATCTGGAAAGCCGGGTGCGGCAGGCTGTCGCCAATGCGCTGGGCAAGGCGTCGCCCAAAGAAGACGCCCCTCCGGCTGGCGGACGCCGGGTGTTGCACGTGGATGGCCGTCGCGTGACAATGGAGCCCTTCCCCTTCAACATCCGTCGCCCCGAGATGGATGTGCGTCTGGCCGACGTCATCACCAGTCGCGATGGCTCGCCCATGGCTGCGGGCTTTATGACCCTGCACAAGGGTCAGTTCCCGTGGACGCTGAACTACGATGAGATCGTGTTCGTCATCGAGGGCGAATTGCACATCATCACCGATGAGGGCGTCACCGTGGGCCTGCCGGGCGATGTAATTTTCATCCCCAAAGGCAGCAAAATCCAGTTCGCCACGCCCGGCTGGGCCAAATTCCTCTACGTCACCTACCCGGCCGACTGGGCGGGATAAATCCCTTACGTCATTTCGAGGGAGCGCAGCGACCGAGAAATCTCCCCGAAAGCAGGGCGTCATCAGCCTGCCCGGGGATATCTCGCTGCGCTCGATATGACGTGTTCCCAAACGATGCCCATCCTCACCGAAGCTGAACTGCGCGACCGCATCCGCCGTCCCCGCCGGGGAATGCAGGTGGTCGTCGAGCCGGGCACGCGGTTTTCACCCGCCGCCCGGGATTTCATCGCGCAGTGGGGCCTGGAGATCGTCGAGGAGCAGGCTGAAGCCGCGCCTGCGGCCGCGGATGCGCCGGACTGGGACAAGCCCATCAGCTTTCCCGTGCAGCCCGTGATCCTGCCCGGCCCCAAGCCGGAGCACATGACCCAACTGGATGCGGAGCATTTCGCGCCCAAGAACACCCCCCGCATTCGTTTTCGCGGCAAGATGGACTCGGTGCACGGGCTGTTTCAACTGGTGGCGGC
>JALWDV010000664.1 GCA_027036755.1 Anaerolineae bacterium | reverse complement strand
AAAGGGTATGCCGTCGAATTTGCGTCAGGTTGTCGGGCATGACAACAACGCCATCATATCAGATGGAGAGGGTTGTGCCCAAAGGCAGATCGGGGTTTTGCAGATGGCGTTGCAGGCGCCCCGGCGTTTCGCCCGAGATGAGATGCACGCGTAGGCCCGGATGCCGTCGGATGAGCCGGGCCATTTCGCTGATCTTGCCAGCCATGCCGCCGGTGACATCGACGCCATGCGAGTCGCCCAGCGCCGCCTCCAACGCATCCAGCTCATCCAGGCGCAGGCGGGGGATGGGGCGGGCCGAAGGATGGCGGACGGGGTCTGAATCGAACACGCCATCCACCACCCCCACCAGGGTGAGGCGATGAGGGGGCAATGGGTCGGCCAGGGCGGCCAGGACTTCTTCGGTGGAGACGATGGTCCCGCCCCGGGCCTCGTCGAAGGCCACATCGCCAAAAAGCAGGGGGATGAGCCCG
The DNA here is from genome assembly GCA_027036755.1 of Anaerolineae bacterium. Taxonomy (GTDB): domain Bacteria; phylum Chloroflexota; class Anaerolineae; order J102; family J102; genus M2005. Next base: position 2,082 of record JALWDV010000664.1, on the reverse strand, counting down.
CGCGCCAGGGCCGCGTTCACCGGCTCGGCGTGAAAGTGAACGATGCGGCCTTCGCGGCAGCGAACCAGGGCCGAGGGCGGCAGGCTGATGACGGGCAATCCTGCGCGCAGCAGCGCGGCCAACACCAGGCGATTGAGCTGTCCAGCGATGTAGCCCGTTTCGACAAAGCCGCGCCAGCCCCGGGCGTCGTGCACGCCCTGGCGGGTGTTGTATCGTCGACCGACCACATGCCCGTAGCTGCCGCTGCCGTGGGAGATGATCCAACGCCGGTCGGGATCAGAACGATAGGCGGCCGCGATCTCCCGGGCCAGCCGCTGGATGACCAGCGGGCGGGGCGTCAGGGGCGCGTTTTTGTCGGTGATGAGGCTGCCGCCCAGTTTGATGAAGTGGCGCATGGTTATCGCAAATCTGGGTAACTACTAAGGTGGTCTGTCGCATATCATGTCAAAAACCACAAAGAACACTAAGACACAAAGGCACAAAGGGGAATTTATACATTTTTTCTTCGTGTTCTTAGCGCCTTTGTGCCCTTTGTGGTTTGTTAATCGGGGTACGTTAGCAGTTACAAATCGGGATAGAGACGACGGTAGTGGTTGGCCTGGGTGGTGATGGTGCGCACATAGCGCTGGGTTTCGCGGAAGGAGATGAGCTCGACGAACAGATCGGGATCATTTTCGGCCAGCTCCCACCAGAACGCGGCGTTGCCGGGCCCGGCGTTATAGGCCGCCAGCGAGCGAAAAACGTCACCATCGCTGCGGCGCAGCTCATCGCTGAGCAGATACGCGCCCAGCATCAGGCTGATGTTGGGGCGATCGAGATCAGAGAGATCGAAGTCCTGCATCTGCAATTGCGCGGCCGCCGATTGGCCGGTGTCGGGCATGATCTGGGCCAATCCCCTGGCGCCAGCGAAGCTGGTCGCGGGAGCCCAGAACAGGGATTCTTGCCGAATGAGTGCGTAGAAGAGGGCGGGATCCAGATGGTAAATCCGGGCTGCATCCAACATCATATCCCGATAATACAGCGGATAAGCCAATTTTTGCACATAACGGGGCGCGGCGGTCAACGGCTGCCCGGAGAGCGCGACCAGGCGCAGCGCGGCCCGAATGGAAGCGTCGTAATAACCGACATCTCGGGCGAAAAGGGCCAGTTGCAACAATTTCACGGGATCATCCTGCCATTGCCCTCGCAGCGCCTCAAGCTCTCGATGCCCCCGCCCGTCCTCCCCGATGCGGTGAAGCTCCTCGATGCGGGCGAAGGCGGGGGGCGTTCGGGGCGCCGCGGACGCGTCCGCCCCCACCATGTCGGCGGCCCAGGCCGCGGCGGCTTGCAGATCATCCCCATGGACCGGTGGCGGCGTTGGGGTGGGCGCGATGCCCGCGGCCTGCAACTTCTGCCGGGAGCGGACGCCGTAGAAGGCGTTTTCATCCCAGCGGCGGGCGGTCTCCCGCCAATGCGCCAGCGCCTCCTCCTCTCGGCCCGCGCGCTGCAACAGCTTGCCCAGCCAGAAATGCGCGGCCGCCTGCCATGCGCCATCCCCGGACGCAACGTGTTCCGTCCACAAGGATCGGGCGGTTTCGTCATCGCCCAGGCGGTAATGGATGAGCCCCGCCCGGAAACCGGCCTGGCCTGCGTAATCGCTATCGGGAAAGCTGCGAGCCAGGCGCATGAAGTCATCGGCGGCCTGCTCCCATTTGGCGTTATCCTGCCCGGCCAGCACCGCGGCCCACCACAGGGCCGTGGCCGCCACATCGGGATCGCTGGCCTGCTCGGCCGCTTGCAGATAGGCGGTGCGGGCCTGCTCCCGCAATCCCTGACGCCACAAGCTGCGTCCCAGGCCCAACCAGGCCTGATCCCGGGCCGCGTCGCCTGCGGGATTTGCCAGGGCCTGCCGCCAGGCGTCGGCCGCGGCTGCGTAATTCTCCAGCCCTTCGTAGGCCCGAGCCAGAAGCGCCCATAGCGCCGCCGCGTCGTCGGGCTCCTCGGCCAGCACCAGATTGAGGACGGCGATGGCGGGGAGGTAGGCTCCGGCGTGGATGTCGATCCTGGCCCGCAGGCGCGGGTCCACCGCCTGCTCTGCATTCA
>JALWDV010000663.1 GCA_027036755.1 Anaerolineae bacterium | reverse complement strand
AACCGGCTGGTTCCTGGTTCGAGTCCAGGCGGTGGAGCTTGAAGCCGTCCCTCGGGGCGGCTTTTTTGTTGCTTGCTTACAGAACAATCGCCGATTTCATGCTAAACTGGTAATTAATGACGTTCGTAACGCGTGATTCGTGATACGTGACGACCTCACGCATTACGCATTACGCATCACGCACCACGCCCGTTTCAGCCTCGCCCAACGTGGGAGCCAACCTTTCAACAACCAGCGATCATTCTATTTTTATAACAACCATCCCCCCAACCAACCGCCATGCCCAACCGCCTCATCCACGCCACCTCGCCATATCTGCTGCTGCACGCCCATAATCCCGTAGATTGGTGGGAATGGGGGCCCGACGCCCTGGCCCGGGCCCGCAGCGAAAACAAACCCATCTTCCTCAGCGTCGGCTACGCGGCCTGCCACTGGTGCCATGTCATGGCCCGGGAATCCTTCGAAGACCTCGAAATCGCCCGCATCCTCAACCAGCACTTCATCCCCATCAAGGTGGATCGAGAAGAACGGCCCGACATCGACGCCATCTACATGGACGCGCTCACCGCCATGACGGGAAGCGGCGGCTGGCCCATGTCCATCTTCCTCACCCCCGAAGGCGAGCCCTTTTACGGCGGAACCTACTTCCCGCCCGTCGAGCGCTACGGCATGCCATCATTCCGCCGCGTGCTGCAAAGCATCATCCGCACCTGGAAAGAACGCCCCGACCAGGTGCAGCGCACCGCGGCGGCCATGCGCCAGCGTCTGGCTTACAGCGCCCAGCTCAAGCCCCAGCCCGGCGATCTCGCGCCCGAACTGCTGGATGCAGCCTTCGACAGCATCGCCCGGCTGTATGATTACGAGGAGGGAGGCTTTGGCAGCCGCCCCAAATTCCCCCAGGCGATGATCCTGATCTTCCTGCTGCGGCAGCACGCCCGCACGGGCGATCCCGCGCCCCTGGCCATGGCCGAGCACACCCTGCGCAAGATGGCCCAGGGCGGCATTTATGATCATCTGGGCGGCGGCTTCCACCGTTACAGCACCGACGAACGCTGGCTGGTCCCCCACTTCGAGAAAATGCTCTACGACAACGCGCTCCTGGCCCGGGCCTACCTTTACGCCTGGCAGATCACAGGCAAGCCCTTCTACCGGCGCATCGTCGAAGAGACCCTGGATTACGCGCTGCGGGAGATGAGGCATCCCCAGGGCGGCTTTTTCAGCACCCAGGACGCGGAAAGCGAAGGCGAGGAAGGCAAATTCTTCCTGTGGACGCCCGCGGAGATCGAAGCCGTGCTGGGCGAAGCCCAGGCCGAGATATTCAAGCGCTACTACGACATCACCGAACAGGGCAACTTCGAGGGCAAAAACATCCTGCGCGTGACGGAAGACATCGACGAACTGGCCCAACGCGCCGACGCCCGGCCCGAGTACATCGAAGCATTGCAAGACGCGCTGGCCCACGCCCGGAAACAGCTCTTCCTGGCCCGGGAACAGCGCGTCAAACCCGCGCTGGATGAGAAAATCCTGGCCGCATGGAACGGGCTGATGATGCGGGCCCTGGCCGAAGCGGGCGCAGCCCTGGATCGCCCCGACTACATCGCCGCAGCCCAACGCAGCGCCGACTTCATCCTGACCGCGATGATGGACGCCCGCGGCCGGTTGTACCGCTCGTGGAAGGATGGTCGGGCCCGGCACAGCGCGTATCTCGAGGATTACGCGGATGTGGCCGAAGGACTCATCGCGCTCTATCAGGCGGATTTTCAGCCGCGCTGGCTGTTCCAGGCCGAAAACCTACTAATCGTCATTCACGAACACTTCTGGAATGACGCCCGCGGCGGCGCTTTTCACACCGCGGATGATCACGAGCAGCTCATCGTGCGCCGCAAAGATTTTTATGACAACTCAGAGCCCGGCGGCAACAGCGCCTACGCCGCGGCGGCCCTGCGTCTGGCCCGATTGCTTCATCGCTCCGACCTGGCGGAGCGGGCCGAGATCATCTTCCGCTTCGTGCGCCACCTGCTGCCCACCCAGCCCATGGGCTTTGGACATCTGCTCTGCGCGCTGGATTTCCACCTGCGCCCCTCCCGCGAGATCGCGTTCATCGGCGAGCGGGACGATCCCGGCCTGCGGGCGCTGCACCGGGAGGCGGCCCGTCACTTCCTGCCCGACACGGTGATGGCGGGCGCTTCCCCCGACGAGGCCGCATCCCTGGCCCAGCGCATCCCTCTCCTGGCCGAGCGTTCATTGGTGCAGGGCAAGGCCGCGGCTTACGTCTGCCGCAACTTCACCTGCAATCTGCCCGTCACCACGCCCGAGGCCCTGGCCAGACAACTGACGTCAGCCCCAAAGGCAGCGTCCGAGACATAGGCGGCGATTCGCCTCGACTTCTCCGTTTTCAGGCTTCCGGATTACAATTGCCATTGGCAATCACTCCTTCATCGTGACTACCTTGACAATGTCACATTACGTCATTCAGCAATTTCAAATTTAGAATCCGCCAGCGGAAAGGAGGCGCTTTCACCCCTCCCGGCCTCCTTTTTGCCCCCTCTCCGCC
>JALWDV010000662.1 GCA_027036755.1 Anaerolineae bacterium | reverse complement strand
AACTCTTGCGTAGGCTTTACCAGCCACCTTAATCAAGGTATTCAAGACAAAATTGCCGACCGCGTTATTGAATTGGTCAGTAAAAAGAAAGCTTAATCACATTTTTACAATAATAAAAGACCGTCATTCCGGCGGTCTTTTTTTTGGTATAAAATTTGTTCGTATAAAGCATATAACCTTAAAAATACTAAAAAGATGAAATTTTTATTCCGTTTATTCGTTGCAATTGCTATTTTTGGCTATCTTTATCAAAAATTTTCTAAAAAGAAAACTTTAAGATTAGAAGAAAACAATCAAAACACAAACCATGAAGAAAATTAAATTACTATTACTCTTATTGATTAGCTTACAATTGTCATCTTGTGCCGAATTAGTTCAAGTATTGGAACAATTACCCGAAGAAGGTTTGAGCAATGCACAAATAGCCTCAGGACTGAAAGAAGCCCTCAACAAAGGTATTGACAAAGAAGTAACCAAATTGATGGCTCCAGACGGTTTTTTAAAAGACCAAACGGTCAAGATTTTGTTACCGCAAGAACTACAAAAAGTTGATAAAACCTTACGTGATATAGGTTTGGGGCAATTAGCCGATGAAGGTATCAAACTACTCAACACTGCCGCATCTGATGCCGTGAAAGAAGCTAAACCCATTTTTGTTAATGCTATCACCTCTATGACTTTTGAAGATGCTAAAAATATTCTGTTGGGTGACCAAACCGCAGCTACAAATTATCTCAAACAAAAAACACAAAGTCAGTTATATCAAAAATTCAGTCCGCAAGTACAAAAATCCTTACATAAAGTCAAAGCAGATGAAGTTTGGGCAAATATCATCAACAAATACAATCAAGTGCCTTTTGTAGAAAAAGTTAATCCGGATTTGACGGATTATGTTACCGGTAAAGCCATGGAAGGTGTCTTTAAGAAAGTAGCCGTTGAAGAACAAAAAATCAGAACGGATATCAGCGAACGCACATCTGATTTGCTTAAAAGAGTATTTGCATTACAAGATAATAAGCAATAAGAAAAGAAAAAATCAAAAACAATGAAGCTGTCCAAAAGGGCAGCTTTTTTTATTTGAAAACGGATTGTTATTGATCTTTTTATTTTGTATTTTTGTTTGAAATAAAAATATCATTTCTAACAAAGTAAAAAAACTTAACCTGATTATACTTAATTTTAAAATTAAATTAAGATTACTCACCGACGTAAGTCTGAGTGGGCAGTTGCTAGGTCTGTTTGAATAACATTCATTATCAAACAATTAATTTACAATACAATAAAAATAATTAACTATGAAAAAATTAGTTTTATTAACAATATTCTTAATAGGCAAAACCATTTACGCACAAACTTTTAATTTTTCCAACATTAATTTTCCCGATTCAACTATCCAACCGGTTATCCCGTTTGCCGACTTTAAAGACGGGACAAACGATTTAGGCGACATAGATAACGATGGCGATTTGGACATCGTCGTTTCCCGTTCTTATGACGAGCAAAAATTAGTTATTTTTACTAATGACGGTAACGGAAATTTTACCCAAACACAAGAATTTCACATATCGTTATATGACCCCACTTATGTCAAATTCGCCGATATTGACAATGACGGCGATTTGGATATCATTCAAACTATAAAAGATACCTTTTTAGCACAAGATATGCATATTTATACCAATGACGGTGCAGGCAATTTTACATTATCCGTACAACATTCCGTAGCGACAAATGGATTATTTTATATAGCTGATATCGATCAAGACGGTTACGTCGATATGCTCACAACCAACCACAACGGAAAAATCGTTATTTTCTTAAACAATCATCAAGGCAGCTTTGACTTCAACAACAGTATCAATACAAATATACAAGTACTGCAAGGACTGTTTGATATTATCGATTTTAACAATGATAATTATCCGGATCTGTATGCCAATGCCGGTTACAATGATACAAAAATTTGGATCAACAATCAAAATAATACTTTTACCGAACAACTATTGATTTTTACTGACACCAATAATTTAGGCACTTATACCTATGGCGGACAACAAGCCATCAAATTGGCAGATTTGGACAACGACCAAATACCCGAATTTATCGCTGTTAACAGAGATTACATCAATGTATTTCAACTTCAATATAATTATCAATTCAATGCTGTTTACAGTTACATCAATCCGGAATTGTCAAACGAAACGGTTGATATTAAAGTAGCGGACTTTAACAATGACGGTTTAATGGATTTTGTAAGTATAGGAAATTATTTACAAAGTACGGTTTATATCAACAATGGCAATTTTCAATTTAACCGGATAAAATTAGACGGCATCAAAACCAATGACAATAACAATGTTAAAACGGTGACAAGTATCGGCGATATCAATGGTGATAATTATAATGACATCATAACGACCCAACATAAAGCATCTCATTTGTTTATTAACCAAAACGGCTCGACTTTTCAAAATACCGGCACATTAAAAGTAGAAGCTAGGTCAGGTTATATATGCAAGGGAGATGCCGACGGAGACGGTAACGACGATTTGCT
>JALWDV010000661.1 GCA_027036755.1 Anaerolineae bacterium | reverse complement strand
CGGGGTGGTGGCAAAAGGAGGCCGGGAGGGGTAAAATCGCTCTCTTGCCTCTTGAGGATTCTAAATTTGGAATTGCTGACATCACGTATCACGGATTACGGCTGCCGCACTGGCTGCAAAGCGAAAGCGCAGCATGAAGTCAATTGGGTGTGTCCAAAATGAGTTGGAAAGTTAAAATAATCCATTCATTGGCTGGGCGCTTCGCGCCCGCCGCCAGCGCCGGGGGATAAAGTCCCCCGGCTAGAAACAGCGCCCCTTCGGGGCTAGCCGGATTTATCCGGCGCTGTTTTGTATCCCGGCGACTTCATCGCCGGGCGAACGTGGCAAACGCTTCCAACCGAAATTGGACACACCCAAGTCAATTCCCAAACCCTTCCCCAAAAAAACAACCATCATGGCAAAAAACACTCTGAAATTCACCCCCCTGGGCGGCCTGGGAGAAATCGGCCGCAATATGAACGTCTTCGAATACGGGAAGAACATCCTCATCGTCGACGCCGGCGTCATGTTCCCCGAGCAGGATATGCTGGGCGTGGACCTGGTCATCCCCAATTTCGAATACCTGCGCGACAAGAAGGACTGGGTGCGCGGCATCGTCATCACCCATGGTCACGAAGACCACACCGGCGCGTTGCCCTTTCTTTTGGAAGAAATCCAGGCGCCCATTTACTCCACCAAACTGGTGCTGGCCCTGGTCGAGCGCAAGCTGAAGGAGTATTTCGGCAAAAACTACAAGCCCGATCTGCGCGAAATCCAGCCGGGCGACGTGGTGCGGCTGGGGCCTTTCGACGTGCACAGCGTCTTCCTCAGCCACTCCATCCCCGACAGCATGGCCCTGGCCATCGACACACCCGTGGGACGGCTCATCCACAGCGGCGATTTCAAGATCGACCTGACCCCGCCCGGCGGCGAGGGCCCCGATCTCTCGCGGCTGGCCGCGCTGGCCGAACCGGGCGTGCTGGCCCTGTTCGCCGATTCCACCGGCGCGGAGCGCGCGGGCTTCACCCCCTCGGAAAAAACCCTGGAGCCCGCGTTCAATGAGATCATGCGGGACGCGCCGGGCCGGGTGCTGGTGGCCTCCTTCGCCTCCCAGCTCCATCGCCTGCAGATGATCATCGATATCGCCCATCGGCACGGGCGCAAAATCGCCATCGCCGGGCGCTCGATGGTGCAGAACTTCGAGACCGCGCGCAGATTGGGCTACATCAAGGTGCCCAAGGGCGTGTATGTGCGGCTGGATACGGCCAAAAAGCTGCCATCCAAACAGGTGACCATTATGATCACCGGCAGCCAGGGCCAACCCGAGGCCGCGCTGGCCCGCATCGCCACCGATCGCCATCGCGATATCCAGTTGCGCAAGGATGACACCGTGGTGCTCTCCTCATCGCCCATCCCGGGCAACGAGGAGGAAGTGGCCCGGGTGATCAACCAGCTCGTGTCCAAAGGCGCTGAAGTCATCTATCCACCCCTGGCCCATGTGCATGTTTCGGGCCACGCCAGCCAGGAGGAGATGAAGCTGCTCCTCTCCCTGGTGCATCCCAAGTTCTTCATCCCCGTCCACGGCGAGCTGCGACATCTGCATCTGCACGCCAAGCTGGCCGAGAGCATGGGCATCCCCACCGAGCGCATCTACAAGATCAAGGATGGCGATGTGCTGGAAATTACCCCCGAGGGCTGTCGGGTGGTGGATCACGCTCCCGGCGGCTACATCTTCGTGGATGGCAGCGGCGTGGGCGATGTCGGGCCCAAGGTGCTGCACGAGCGGGACGCGCTGGCCAAAGGCGGCTTCGTGGTGGCCGTTATCCCCATGAAGAAGGGCGGCCGCGAGCTGGCGGGCGCGCCGCAGATCATCACCCAGGGCGTCATCTACACCGATCAGACCGACACGGTGCTCAAGGGCGCTGAGGAAACCCTGTCCAAGACTCTGAAGAAGAACAAAAATAAAAAGCGGCAGGCCATGCTGACCAGCATCCAGGAGGCCCTGAGCCGCTATTTCTACCAGACCACCCGCCGCAACCCCGTCATCGTGCCGGTGGTGCAAGAAGTGAGCTGCTAATTGAACTGATGGATGCGACGCACTTCGCGTCTCGTGCAAGTGCGCCGCATCCCGGATCGCTTACGAGGCTACGGCGAAAGCGATCTTGACCGTGGTCTTGTATTCGACGATCGTGCCGTCTTTCACCTTGGCGGTCATGGACATCACCTCTACGCCTGTGATGTCGTGCAAGGTGCGGGCCGCAGCCTTGACCGCGTTGGCCGCGGCGTCCTCCCAGCTTTTATCGGATTTACCAACCAGTTCGATGACTTTGGCTACGTTGGACATGGAAATGCTCCTTTGAGTGGTGTAAGGTCGATGTGCGGGAAGTCAATTTCGTCAACCGTCAAGGACGTGACGCAGCAATTTTAAATTTGGCCTGGCGACAAGCCCTCCTCCCGGCCTCCCCCCCGCTTCGACTAGCGCCTTGCAGGGGGAGGAGCCCATCGTTTTGCCAATTTGTGTAGCAGATGAGCATCTCCCTCCCCCGAACACGAGCGCAGCGAGTATCGGGGGAGGGTCGGGGTGG
>JALWDV010000660.1 GCA_027036755.1 Anaerolineae bacterium | reverse complement strand
TAAATGAGTTAGGGCCAGCCGGGCGTTTTGGCCGAATGATGAATGTTCACAACCCGAATCGCTATAGTGGCGTTCGCCACGTCCGCCCGGCGATGAAGTCGCCGGGCTACAAAACAGCGCCGGATACATCCGGCTAGCCCCGCAGGGGCGCTGTTTCTAGCCGGGGGACTTCATCCCCCGGCGCTGGCGGCGTTGCTGTTTCTTCAACCGAAATAGGACGCACCCGAATAAATTCAGGTCTCAGGGCGTTCCGCCGCATGTCCCTCTTCAGGGACATTTTCGGCGCGAAAGGCGTATGTCTGCGCAGGCAGACAGGGCGGCCCATCTAATCACCCTTCCTTACCTCCTCCCCCGCCCGTCTCGGAGCGGGGAGGAACAAAAGGTGGAGGCCGCCCCTGGCCCTGATTTCAAATGGGTGGGTCAGTGAAAGTCGTGAAGTGCTGAATGTTCATGCAATCCGCCCTGATATATTTCTGCATCCAGCCGGATTTGCAATCCGGCGGGGTGAACGGAAAAAGTGCGTCGGATCATACATCTGGCGCGGCGTGTTATCATAGTTCCTTTGTAACTGCTAAGGTCGTTTTCGCTTGAACTAACCTGACAGGTTCCTTTGGCAGCGATTCAGAGCCTTGCACGCTTCGTTGCTGGCTGAAAAGCGCACATCTTACCGCCAAGATTACGAGAACCTGTCAGGTTTGAGTGGAAAAAGACAACCAACTGGCATACGTTAGCAGTTACGTTCCTTTTATTGTAACTATGGCTCCACTGCAAAAAGGGGCATGGTTCATTCTCATTCAAAACCATCTTTACAATTTCTCCGTCAAACGTCATCCGTCAAACGTCAAAAAGAGCCTGTTTCGCCACGTTTTGACGTTTGACGCTTTACGTTTGACGTGTTTTGCCAGGCGTTGACCCTATTGAAATTGTAAAGCTGATGGAAGGACGATCTGAACCATGCCAAAAAAGGTCATTTCACCACGGAGACACGGAGGACACGGAGAAAGTAGTGGTAGTTCACAGAGAAATTTTGTAACTGCTAACGCACCCCGGTTAACTAACCACAAAGGGCGCAAAGGCACTAAGAACACGAAGAAAAAATGTATAAATTTTCCTTTGCGCCTTTGTGTCTTAGTGTTCTTAGTGGTTTTCGGGTGGCAGACCGGTGACGACCTTAGTAGTTACCTTTTATTTATGATTTTTTTATATCTGGGGCCGCGATTTTTATCTCATGTTTTTCGGGGAGGGGTAGAATAACAAGGTAATGTGTAAGCTTCTTTCCATCCATCTCTGTTTTCAAAAGGAGGAAAACTCATGTCTCGCAAGTGGATTCTGCCACTGATTCTCGTGCTGGCGCTGGCCTTGACCCTGGCCCTGGCCGCGTGCGGCGGCCAAAAGGCCACCGAGGCGCCCGCACCCACCGAAGCGCCCAAGGCTGAACAACCCGCGGCCACCGAGGCGCCCAAAGAAGAAGCGCCCGCCGCCAAGGAAAAGACCGTGGTCATCGGGTTTACGGCCTCGCAGACGGGCAAATACAACGTCTCATCCACCCGCCAGACCACGGGCCTGCAGATGTGGATGGACGATGTGAACAACGCCGGAGGTCTCAAACTGGCGGACGGGACGGTGGTGAAATTCAAGGCCGTTTCTTATGATGATGAGTCGAACAAAGACCGGGTGCAGGAGCTGTACACCAAGCTGGCCACCGATGACAAGGCCGACTTCCTCATCAGTCCCTATTCCAGTGGTCTGACCGCGGCCGCGGCCGTCATCGCCGAACAGTACGGCATCCCCATGATCACCACGGGCGCGGCTTCGGACAAGACCTACAAGCAGGGTTACACGGTGGTTTATCAGGCCTACACCCCGGCCAGTCGTTATCTTACCAGCGCTCTCGATATGCTGAAAAGCCTGGATCCCGACGCCAAGAAGGTCGCGTTCGTGTATGAGAACTCCAAGTTCGCCACGGGCGTGAACGAAGCGGCCAAGGAGTACGCCGAAAAGAATGGCTTCGAGGTGGTGTTGTTCGAGGGCTACGACCCCGACACCAAGGACTTCAACGCCATCATCAACAAGATCGAATCCGCGGGGCCCGATGCGATTCTCGGCGGCGGCCACTTCCAGGATGGCAGCACCTTCGCCCGCCAGCTCTACGAGAAGGGAACCAAGGTCAAGTTCATCTCCTTGCTGGTGGCTCCGCCCGAACCCACCTTCGCCGAGCTGGGCGACGCGGCCATGGGCGTGACCGGCCCCAGCCAGTGGGAGCCCGCCGCCAAGTACACCCCCGAATCCGCCAAGGCCGCCGGACTGGAATGGTTTGGCCCCACGGGTGAGGAGTTCACCGAGGCTTACAAGTCGGCCCACGATGGCGAGAACCCCTCCTATCACGTGGCGGGCGGCTACGCCGCGGGCCTGATCCTGCAGAAGGCCATTGAGACGGCTGGCTCTGTGGAGAAAGACGCGGTGATGAAGGCGCTGGACGCCACCGACATGATGATCTTCTTCGGCCACATCAAGTTCGACACCTCGGCCGACGCCCACGGTCTGCAGGTTGGCCACGACATGATCCTCATTCAGTGGCAGAAGGATGGCGACAAGCTGGTGAAGCAGGTTGTGTGGCCCGAAGCTGGCGCCACCGCCAAACCCCTCTATCCCATCCGTTGATCCTCCATCGAAGCAATCGTTGAGCAGGGTGTGGCCGGGGCGATTCACATTGGTCGCTCCGGCCACTGTTCACAAACTTCCCAACTTCCCACTCACAGGAGGATTCTATGGGTGATGTCCTGTTTACCTCTGCCATCGACGGGCTGTTGATCGGCGTCATCTATGGCCTCGCCGCCATGGGCCTGACCCTGATTTTCGGCGTGATGGACGTCATCAACCTGGCCCACGGCCCGCTTATCGCCCTGGGCATGTTCGGGGTGTATCTGCTGTTCACCTTCATGGGATTGAATCCCTTTGTGGCGGTCGCGATCGTCGCCATTTTGGGGTTGATTTTGGGCGTCGTCATTTACTTCATCGCCGTCAACCGGGTCATCGACGCCCCGCCCCTTTCCAGTCTGCTTTCCACTTTCTCGGTGAACATGATCATCATCGGCATTGGCACGGCTCTGCTGTCCACCTCGTCCTACAATGTGGATTACAGCCTGGGCACGGTCAATCTCGGATTTTTCAAAACGCCCGGCGCTCGCATCGCCGCCTCGCTGGTGGCGCTGCTGACCACGGCGCTGCTCTATCTCTTCCTCTACCGCACCCGACCGGGCAAATACATCCGGGCGGTGGCCAATAACCGCATCTCGGCCGAGTTGATGGGCATTCCCTCCACCCGCATTTTGGCCTTGGCCTTTGGCATCGGCGTGATGCTGGCCACGGTGGCGGGCGGGCTCATCGCCACCATCCTGCCCATCAACATCTTGGCGGGCGGCTCTTACGAGCTCAAGAGCTTCGTCATCGTGGTGCTGGGCGGGCTTGGCAACCCGCTGGGCGCGCTCATCGGCGGCCTGATTTTGGGTCTCATCGAAGGTATCGTACCGGCGTTTATGAAAACAACCTGGGTGCCCGTGATCGAGTACGTCCTCTTCGTCTTGATCTTGCTGGTGCGCCCGCAAGGCATTTTGGGGGCGAAAGAATGAAAAGGCTATTCAAACCCGGATTGCTTATTCCTGTTGTCCTAATCATCATTCTGGCTATCTGGCCCTTGCTCAGCGGCAACAGCGCCAGCAGCCGCGAGGCCATGTTCACGCTGATCATGTCCATGGCCCTGGCTTCCAGCCTGAACATCATCCTGGGCTACACCGGTTACGTCAGTTTCGGTCACATCGTCTTCTTTGGCATCGGCGGTTATGCGGGTTTCTGGGCCATCACCGAGCTGGGATGGCACATCTTGCCCGCGGCGCTGCTGGGCGGTCTGGTGGCCGCGATCATCGCCTGGCTGCTGGGGCTGGCGGTGCTGCGGCTGCGAGGCGCTTACTTCGCCCTGGCCACCATCGGCATCCTGGAGGCCATGAAAGCCCTGGTCATCAATCTCGATTTTCTGGGCGGCCCGGTGGGCCTGGAGATGCACTTTTCCGAGTACAAGCGCTATGGCGGCCCCATGCAGTCGTTGTGGATGGTGTACTGGAGCATGGTGGCGCTGGCCATCCTGGTGGTCCTGGTCAGCTATTTCGTGAAGACGTCGAAGTTCGGCCTGGGGTTGATGGCCATTCGCGAGGATGAGGACGCGGCTGAAGTCATGGGCGTGATCACGCCCCGGGCCAAGACCTGGGCCTACGTGCTCTCAGCGGTGTTCCCCGGCATCATCGGCGTGCTGTTCTTCTTCAAGAATGGCAACATCGAGCCGGGCGACGCGTTCCGCCTGCATTTTTCCATCGAATGGATCGTGATGATCATGCTGGGCGGCGCGGGCACAGTGCTGGGCCCGGTGCTGGGCGGCGGCCTCTATCAATGGCTGCGCAAGACCTTGCTCACCTCGCCATTCTTCAAGGATTACCAGTTGGTGGTGGCGGGCGTGCTGTTGCTGCTCATCGTCCTCTTCGTGCCCACCGGCATCATTGGCTGGCTTCGGGCCCGATCGCATAAGCTACGGAGGATATTCGAATGAAGATTCTGGAACTCAAGAATGTCACCAAACGCTTTGGCGGTCTCACCGCGGTGAATGATGTCACTTTCGATCTTGAAGAGGGCGAGATTCTGGGTCTCATCGGCCCCAACGGCGCAGGCAAGACCACGCTGTTCAACTGCATCAACGGCGTTTACAAGCCCACCGAGGGCAAGGTCATCTTCAAGGGCCAGGATATCACCGGCCTGCCCACCTACAAATCGGCTCACATCGGGCTTTCGCGCACGCATCAGATCGTGCGACCGCTGAACGAGCTGACAGTGCTGGAGAATGCGATGGTGGGAGCCTGCTATGGCCGCGAGAACATGAATCTGGGCGACGCCCGCAAGACCGCCAGAGAGATGCTGGAGTTCGTAGGCATGGCGGAGAAGGCCGAAGCGCTGGCGGGCACCCTGAACGTGGCCCAGAAGAAACGCCTGGAGATGGCCCGGGCGCTGTCGGCCAGGCCCTATCTGCTGTTGCTGGATGAGGTGCTCGCGGGCCTGAACACCGCGGAAGTCACCCACATGCTGGACACCATCCGCAAGATACGGGAGCAGGGCGTCACTATCATCATGATCGAGCACATCATGCACGCAGTGATGAGCCTTTCCGACCGGCTCATCGTGCTGAATTATGGCTCGCTCATCGCCGAGGGCACGCCCGAGGAAGTCTCCCAGAATCCCGAGGTCATCGAAGCCTATCTGGGCGATCCCGATCTCGCCGCACGCTTACTTGAGGAGGAGAAGGCATAATGGCTCTGTTGGAAGTGCGAAACGTCACCTCAGGCTACGGCGATCTGCAGATTTTGTGGGGGGCCAGTCTCGACCTGGAGGAAGGGCGGCTCACCACCCTGGTGGGAGCCAACGGCTCTGGCAAGACCACCCTCCTGCGCACCATCGTGGGGCAGATCAAGCCCTGGGATGGGCAGGTGATCTTCCAGGGCAAGGATGTGAGCAAATTGCCGTCCTACACCAAGGCCGATATGGGGCTGATTATGGTGCCGGAAGGCCGTCAGCTCTTCACCGATATGACGGTGCAGGAGAATCTGGAGATGGGGGCTACGCCCAAGCGGGCCCGGGCCCACATGAAGCAGAATCTGGAAAAGGTCTTCGACATCTTCCCCAGGCTGAAGGAGCGCGCCGATCAGAAAGCGGGCACCATGAGCGGCGGCGAGCAGCAAATGCTGGCTGTGGCCCGGGGCATCATGTCCGAGCCCACCGTGCTCATGATCGATGAGCTCTCGCTGGGCCTGGCGCCGGTGCTCACCCTGGATCTGTTCATGTCTCTGCGCCGATTGATCAAGGAAGGCATCACCATCCTGCTGGTGGAGCAGAACGTGCGCATGGCCCTGAAGGTCAGCGATTACGCCTACGTCTTCCAGGAGGGCAAAGTGGAGATGCACGGCCCCTCCAAGGAGATAGAGAACAACGAAGAAGTGCGCCGGGCGTATCTGGGCATCTAGCGCCGGAGCCGGGCGTCCCGCCGGCTTCGCTTTGACGTCGTAGATTATGAACGTTCACAATTAAATCGGTCATAGTGACGGTTGCCACGTCCGCCCTGCAATGAAGTCGCCGGACTACTGGTGCGACACACTTGAAACAGGCGTTGGCCCAAGGCGCCACCTGAGCGGATCCAGAACATGCGGGGACGAGACCGTGGACTGTGCGATAAGTGCGTCGCACCTAGAATCAGCCCCGTAGGGGCGCTGTTTCTAGCCGGGGGACTTCATCCCCCGGCGCTGGCGGCGGGCGCGAAGCGCCCCGGGCCTATGACCGGATTATTTTGTCAATGTTCACCACTTGACGAAAATCGGACTTGGGTTCATACTTGCCATGAGCCTGAGTCCGTTTTTGTTTTGGCGGAGCCTCAGCCCGGGGATACCCGAACCTGGCCCAGCCAGAACCCAAAAAGCTGATCTCACGCACTCACTCCAGCAAGGATTTCATCATGCCCGATTTCGATTTCGACGTCATCATCGATCGCCGCCATTCCGACAGCCACAAGTGGCGCAAGCCCGAGGATGTGCTGCCCATGTGGGTGGCCGACACCGATTTCAAGGCGCCTCCCGCGGCCATCCAGGCCCTGGAACGCCGCGTGGCCCATGGTCTCTTCGGCTATCACTACGAAAGTCCCACCCTGCGCCAGGCCGTGGTGAATTGGGTGGCGGAGCGCTACGGATGGCAGATCGAACCAGAATGGCTCATCTTCCTCCCCGATGTGGTGGTGGGCCTCAATTGGGCTGCGCAAACCGCGGCCAGGCCGGGCGAGGGGCTCTTGCTGCAAACGCCCGTCTACGCCCCCTTCTTCGCAGTGGCCCGCAATGGCGATCTTGTCATGCAGGATGCGCCTTTGACCCAGGATGAGAGCGGGCGCTATCGATTGGATGTTGCGGCGTTGGAAGCAGCGGCCACGCCCGACACCCGGGTCTATCTGTTGTGCAACCCGCAAAACCCCACGGGCCGAGTCTTCACCCGCGCGGAGTTGGAATCTCTGGCCGACTTTTGCCTGAGTCGCGATATCACCATCATCGCGGATGAAATCCACGCGGATCTGCTTTACAGCGAATCACAGCACATCCCCATCGCGTCGCTGCACCCCGATGTGGCCCGACGCACCATCACCTTCATCGCCCCCAGCAAGACTTTCAATCTGGCCGGGCTCAAATCAGCGGTGGGGATCATCCCCGATGCGGAATTTCGCGAGCGGATGCAGCGCACCCGGCGCGGCCTCGTCCCGCCCATCAACCTGCTGGGCATGGCGGCCATGGAAGCGGCCTATCGCGAGGGAGCGCCCTGGCTGGATGCGCAGATGCGCTATTTGCAGGCCAATCGCGATTATCTGCTGGATTTCATCGACAACGGCGGGCTGCCGGGCGTGCGTCTGGTCCGCCCCGAGGGCACTTTTCTGGCCTGGCTTGATTTTCGGGCGACGCGCTGGGCCGACGCCCCCGCGAAGCGCATCCTGGAGGAGGCGAAGGTCGCGGTCAACGAAGGCGACTGGTTTGGCGAGACGGGCCGGGGCTTCGTGCGCCTGAACTTCGGCTGCCCTCGCGCCACCCTGGAGGAAGGTCTGTCGCGCATTCGCTCGGCGCTGCTCGCAGCCTGACGACGCAAGAAAAAGCAGGACATGGTTCAGATCGTCCTTCCTGCAGCTTTACAATTTAATATGGTCAACGCCTGGAAAAGTGCGTCAAACGTAAAGCGTCAAACGTCAGAGCGTGGCGAAGAGGCTCTTTTTGACGTTTGGCGAGAACAGGCGCCGCCGAAGCGGGGGAGGCCGGGAGGGGGCTCCGAACCAAATTTGAAATTGCTGGTAACTGCTAAGGTAGTCTGTCTGTTTTCGCTGGCCTGGCTT
>JALWDV010000659.1 GCA_027036755.1 Anaerolineae bacterium | reverse complement strand
AACTCAAATTGGCCGCCGAGTAGAGATAAGAGCCCAACGTCGCGGCGGAAATGGACGCGTCGTCTACGAAAGAAGCGCAGGTAGCGCATGACTTCCAGCCTTCTTCTCAATTGGGCGCTCATCGCCCTCTCTCTGTTCAACGCCATTCTGCTGTTGTGGCTGAGCCTGACGGTGTGGCTCAACGCGGATCAGCGCTCGCCGGGCGTGTTGCTGGCCTCGGGCGGATTTTTGCTGGGCGCGGCCTTTTTCGTCAGCCATTCGGCGCTGCTGATGAAAAACGGCAATCTCTATCTGACGCCCGCCACCATCCCCTGGTTTGTCATGGGCCTGGCGCCGGTGGTGCTGCTGCCCGCGGCCTGGTATCTGGTCATCCTCTGGCACGCGGGCTACTGGGATTCTCCAGACTCCGCGCTGCGACGACGACACCGGCGCTGGCTGTGGCTGATGATGGGGATCGTCGCAGCCGCACTGGCCAGCCTGGCGCTGATGGGCATTCCTCACCTGCCCGGCCTCCAGCGCCTGACGCCCGTCATCTGGCCCGAGCGGGAGTTGCTGCGCTATCCGATCTTCGGCATTCCCCTGGCCACCGCAGCCTTCCCCATCTACGTGCTGTTGTGCATGGCGCTCTCGTTGGACGCGGTGCGCCATCCCGAGCCCAGCCGCCGGATGATGGGGGATGAGGCCCGGCGTCGGGCCCGGCCCTGGTTGATGGCCGCATCCGCCCTGTTGTTGCTGGTGGCCGCGGTGGTGGCCGTGGTGGTGCTGTGGACGGTTCCCCGCACCCGGGCCGACAATGGCGTCTACATTTTCACCCAGGAGACCATGAACGTCATCGGTTTGCAGGATTTCATCGCCGAGGGGCTGATCGCGGGCGTGATCCTTATGTTGGGGCAGGCGATGGCCGCCTATGAACTCTTCACGGGCAAGGCGCTGCCCCGCCGCGGCCTGGCCAGCCAATGGCGTCGGGCCATCGTGCTGGCCGGGGGCTTCAGTCTGGTGGTGGGGGGATTGTTGACGCTGGATCGCCCGCCCATCTACGTGGCGCTTCTCGCCGCGTTGATCATCGCCGCGTTCGCGGCCTTGTCTGGCTGGCGCATCTTCGCTGAATGGGATCGCAGTATGCAGCAACTGCGGCCATTCGTCTCCAGCCAACGCTGGTACGATTCTCTCACCGCCAATCGCAGCGCTGATGCGCCCGATCCCTTCCTGGCTCTGTGCCGCGATCTGCTGGACACGACCGCGGCCTATCTCATTCCCATCGGGCCTCTGGCTCCCTTCGTGCGGCCGCGCCGCTATCCGCCCGAGACCGCCATCCCCGAAACATCGGAGCTAATCCAGCGCATGAGCGGGGACGCGTTGATCGTCGCCATCGAACCCGCCCGCTACAACGGCTGCGCCTGGGCTATTCCCCTGTGGAGCGAGCGGGGGCGCATCGGCGTCATGCTGGTGGGGCCGCGGCGGGATGACAGTCTTTACGCCCGGGAGGAGATCGAGATCGCCCGGGCCACGGGCGAACGCCTCATCGACGCGGAGGCCAGCCTGGCTCTTTCGCAGAAGCTGATGACTCTGCAGCGGGAGCGCATGGCCGCCACCCAGCTATTGGATCAGCGCACCCGTCGCGTCCTGCATGACGAGGTGCTGCCTCAGATTCACACCGCCATGCTGGCCCTGGCCGCGGGCGAAGACGAGGAGGCCGTCATGGCGCAGCTTTCTCGGGCGCATCAGGATGTATCGAGGCTGCTGCGCGAGTTGCCCGCTATCGTCGCGCCCGACATCGCGCGGCTGGGACTCATCCCCGCGTTGCGCCGCACTGTGGAAAATGAATTCGCCCGCAGCTTCGATGAGATCACCTGGCGCATCGATGACGACGCGGCCCAGGCTCTGGATGCGCTCCCTCCTCCCGCGCAGGAGGCCATCTATTACGCCGCTCGCGAACTGGTGCGCAACGCGGCCAAACATGCTTTTGTAGGAGACAACGGTGGGAGCCGACGGGTGACCCTTCGGGCGTGGTTGGGCGAGGGGACGGTGCAGCTTTCGGTGGAGGATAACGGCAGGGGCGTGGTGGCCGCGGGCGAACAGGGGCGGGGCTTGAGTCTGCACGGCGCATTGATGGCCGTGGCTGGGGGATCGCTGGCGCTGGAGAGTATGCCCGGGCGCTACACCCGGGGCGTCCTGCAGATGCCGACCCGCAGTCATGCGCTATGAAATGATACGGGTGTGTCCCATTTCGGTTGGAAGCGTTTGCTACGTCCGCCGGGCGATGAAGTCGCCGGGCTACAAAACAGCGCCGGATAAATCCGGCTAGTGCAAGAAGGCGTAAGTCGTTGTATAGTTGGCTGCATGCGCTTGCGTCCAGCCGGATTCGCAATCCGGCGGGTTAAACGGGAAAAGTGCGCCGGATCGCACATCCGGCGCGGCGCATTGCATAACAAACCATACAATCATTTGGGTGCGTCCTAAATGAGTTAGGGCCAGCCGGGCGTTTTGGCCGAATGATGAATGTTCACAACCCGAATCGCTATAGTGGCGTTCGCCACGTCCGCCGGGCGATGAAGTCGCCGGGCTA
>JALWDV010000658.1 GCA_027036755.1 Anaerolineae bacterium | reverse complement strand
TTACGAGACATAACGCCACAAAACGCCACATAACGCCCCATAGCGCCACATATCGCCACACAACGCCACATTACGCCACATAGCACCACATTACGCCACATGACGCCACATAACGCCAATAACGCCACATATGGCCACATAACACCACACCACACCACATGACACCACATAATAACACATAGCGTCAAATAACGTCAAATGTCGTCACGTAGTGTCACATGATGTCAGAAAACTGCACATAACAGCACGTAACGTTACATAACGCCACATACCGCCACATAGCGCCACTTTATGCCACATAACGCCACATAACGTCACATAGCGCCACATAGCGCCACATAACGCCACATAACGCCACATATCGCCAGATAACGTCACATAACGTCATATAACATCACATTACGTCACATAGCGATACACAACGACACATAACGACACATAGCGCCACCTAACGCCACATAGCGCCACATAACCGCACATAACGCCACATAACACCACATAACAGCACATAACACCACATAACACCACATAACACCCATAACACCATATGACACCACCTAACACCACATAACGTCAAATAACGTCAAATGATGTCACATAATCTCACATAAAGTCAGGTAACGCAACATATCATCACATAACGTCACATGACGACATATAACGACACATAACGACACATAACGACACATAACGCCACATAGGGCCACATAGCGCCATATAACGTCACACAACGTCACATAACATCACATAGCGTCACATAGCGATACATAACGTCACATAACGACATATAACGACACATAACGACACATAACGCCACACAACGCCACATAAGGCCTTATAACGCCGCATACCGCCATACAACGCCAATTTGCGCCACATAACGCCACATAACGCCACATAACACCACATAACATCACATATCAGCACATAACACCACATGACACCACATAACACCATATAACTTTAAATAACGTCAAATGACGTCACATAACATCACATAACGTTAGGTAAAGTCAAACAACATCAAGTAACGTCACATAACGCCACATAACGCCACATAACGCCACATCACGCTCAGTCACGGCACATAACGCCACATAACGACGCATAACGGCACATAACGCAGCCTAACGCCACCTAGCGCCACATAACGCCACATAGCGCCACATAACGCCACATAACGTCACATAACGTCACATAACATCACATAACGCCACATAGCGATACATTACGACACATAACGACACATAACGTCACCTAACGCCACATAACACCAGATAACACAACATAACATCAAATAAGGTCAAATGACGTCACCTAATATCACATAGAGTCAGGTATCGTCACATAACATCACATAACGTCACATAACGCCACATAACGCCACATAACGGCACATAGCGCCACATGACGCCATATTACGCCACATAACGCCACGTAACGCCACAAGTCATCAGATATCGTCACATGACGACACATAACGATACATAACGCCACATAACGCCACATAACGCCACATAACACCACATATCAGCACATAACACCACATAACACCACATAACACCTAATACACCACATGACACCATATAATACCAGATAACGTCAAATAACGTCATATTTCGTCACGTAACATCACATGACGTCAGATAACGTCAGATAACTTCACATAACGGCATATAACGCCACATAACGCCATACAACGCCACATATCATCACACAACGTCACATAAAGACACATAGCGACACACAACCACACATAACGACACAAAGCGCCACATAAGGCCTCATAACGTCACATAACGCCACATCACACCACATATCAGCACATAACACCACATAACACCACATAACACCCATAACACCCTATTACACCGCATAACGCCACATAACGTCAAATGACGTTACATAACGTCAAATGACGTCACATAGCATCACGTATCGTCATATAACGCCACATAACGCCACATAACGCCACATAACGCCATATATAATAACATAGCGTCACATAACGACAAATAAGGACACATTACGAGACATAACGCCACAAAACGCCACATAACGCCCCATAGCGCCACATATCGCCACACAACGCCACATTACGCCACATAACGCCACACAGCGCCACATAACACCACATGACACCTCATATCAGCACATAACACCACATAACGCCACACAACACCCATAACACAACATGACACCGCATAACACCACATGACGTCAAATGACGTCACATAACAATACATAACGCCACATAACGCGACATAACACCACATAATATCTCATATCACCACATAACACCACGTAACACCACATAACACCCATTTCAACACTTGATACCACATAACACCACATAACGTCAAATAACGTCAAATAACGTCACATAACATCATATGGATTCAAGTAACGTCAAATAACATCACATAACGTCACATAACGACACATAACGTCACATAACGCCACATAACGCCACATAACGCCACATAACGCCACACAACGCCACATAATACCACATAAAACCACATATCAGCACATAACACTCCATAAGACCACATAACACCCGTAACAC
>JALWDV010000657.1 GCA_027036755.1 Anaerolineae bacterium | reverse complement strand
GGGAGGGAGATGACCATCTGCTACATAAATTGGTAAAGCGATGGACTCCTCCCCCCTGCAAGGCGTCAGCCGAAGCGGGGGGAGGCCGGGAGGGGGGCTTGTTTCTGGGCCAAATCTGAAATTGCTGGTTTGGCCTTTTTATTCGGGCGTTCGCGGTGGTAAAATGTGGATGGAACGTCGCGTGTTCCCTTTCCCCCATCCCCCAATTCCCCCATTTTTACAGGAGGCCCGTCGTGTCGCAGCTCATCCCCCTGCTGCTGGGCGTTATCATTCTGTTGCTGATTGTTCTCATCTATCTGGCGCTCACCCGGGGCAAAATCGAGCCGGAAGCTGTGGAGGTGGCGGTGGTCAAGGCGGTGCAGCAATCGGGCCTGGAGCAAACCATCGGGCGGCTGGAAGCCTACGCCCGGGACATCCGGCATGACTATCGTTCGCTGGATCGGATGCTGCGCGTGCCAACCGAGCGGGGCTCTCTGGGCGAGATCGCCCTGGAGAAGATTCTGGCGGATCAGCTTCCGCCCGATATGTACGGCATCCGCCAACGGCTGTTCAACGGCGAAATCCCCGACGCCTACATCAAATCCACCAGCGGCTATATCATCATCGATTCTAAATTCCCGCTGGACAATTATCGCCGCATGAGAGAGACCCGGGACGCCCAGGCCCGGCGACAGTATCAACGCCGTTTTCTCAACGACGTGAAGGGGCATCTTGAGAAAATCGCCACCGCTTATGTGCGGCCCGAAAAAGGCACCGCCGAGTTCGCCTTCGCCTTCATCCCCTCCGAGGCTGTGTACTATTTCCTGGTCAATCAGGGCTATGAGCTGTTGCAGTCATACGCCAATCGGGGCGTTCAGGTGGTGTCGCCCCTGACTTTGGCGCACAAAGTGGCGTTGATCCGGGCCGGGGTGCACGCCCGCCGCCTGTCGGAGCAGGCCGAGCAGGTGCGCAACGACATCATCGAGCTTTCGCGTCGCTTCGCGACGGTGGATGAGGCCTGGCGCGTGTTCTACGCCACGCATCTTCGCAATGCGGCCAACAAGGCGGATGAGATCGACGCGGCGTATCAGCGGCTGCGCGAGACCTTCGACGGCATCGCCCGGATGGGGTGAAGTCCCGTTGATTATCGCGTCAGGGTGAAAAGCGTCAGTTCGGGCGGGCAGTTGATGCGCAGGGGAACGCTGATCTCGCCCAATCCGCGGTTGGTGTAAAGCCACATTGCCCCCACCTGATACAGGCCCATGTCGTACTTGCGTCCCAGATAAGGCAGCGCCAGCGGCCCGCGGCCCGGAATCCGCACCTGGCCGCCATGGGAGTGGCCCGCCATCTGTAGCGCGAACGGAGCTTGCGGGGCGTAAACGTCGGCCAGGTCGGGCTCGTGCAGCATGAGGAGGATGGGCGCGTCGGCGGGCGCGCCGTCCAGCGTCGCGGCCAGATCGGGTTGGCCCGCCCAGCCGTCATCCAGGCCCGCCAGCACCAGCTTTTGCTCGCCCCGGGCCAGGGTGATGTGCTGGTTGATCAGCAACGGCGTTCGGGCCTGACGAAATCCTTCTTTCACAGCCTCTACATCCAGCCAGTAATCGTGATTGCCCAGGATGCCATACACGCCCTCGCGGGCGTCGAGGCCCGCGAGGATGGGCGCGAGCTCGTCCATGGCTCCCGGGTCATGCCACACGTAGTCGCCCGTGAGCAGGATCAGGTCGGGGTTGCGCGCGTTGGCCGCGGCCGCAACCTCGCGAATGAATTCGGGCCGGGTGTAGGGCAGCAGATGAATGTCGGTGAGATGGGCGATGGTGAATCCCTCGAACGCGGGCGGCAGACCCGGAATGGGAAGCTGCACCCGCTCGATGCTCAGCTCGCCCACCTGGTTGGCCAGAGCCACGGCGCTGGAGCTGAGAACCACGCCCGAGGCCAGGGCCAGGCCGCTCAGTTTGAAAAATTGGCGTCGGGTGAGGCGGGATGAAGACGATTCGCGTTTTTCTGCGTTCATCCGCGTGTTCATTCCGTCCGCACTTCGCCCGGGATCACGGGCTTGCTGTGCGCCCAAAAGTACTCGAAGGATTGCCGAAACTGGGAGATTGCCGCGTCCGAATCGGTGGCCAGGTTGTATTCCACCAGGCCGCGGCCGTCGCCCCAGGCGCTGTAATGGAAGTTCTGGCTGCCCACGGCCAGGAAGGCGTCATCCACCAGAAAAGCCTTGGCGTGAAGCCTGCCCTCGTAATAGCGAAATTCGGCCAGGTCGCTGAGCCCGCGGCGGGCCAGCTCTTTGCTGAAGCTCTCGATGGCCACGCTGTTTTCGATGCCGTTCATGTTTACGTCGGTGGTCAGCACGCGAATGTGCACGTGGTTGCGCTCCATTACGTCCAGCAGGGCCTGCATGTAATCCAGCGAATCCTGCATGGAGCAGAAGTCGTCCATGATGACGCCCAGGGAGCAGTAGAGCTCCATGGAGAAGTTGACCTCGAAGATGTCGATGTGGTCCTGGGCGCTGCGAATGAGCGCGTCCAGGGCTTTGTCGCTTTCGGGGCGGTTGCTGGTGCGGAGCAGGGAGAATGCGATGTCATCCGCTGGCGTGGTGTGATAGAGCTTGACTTCGGGGACGTGGGTGGCGGCGGCCGCGCCCCTGGCCTCGTGGCAGTAGCGGGCCCAATCGCCCCTGGGGGGATTCAGGCCCGGGCATTGCACCAGGTTCGAGCCTTCCCACAGGTCGTCGTAATCGGCCAGGGCATCCTGGGCCACGGGCCCGCGCATGACCATGCCGTAATCCACCAATGAGACGCCCAGGCCCGAAGGATGGTTCCGGCTGAAGTGGAGGTAGCTGTAATTGAAGCCCGCGGCCATGACGCTTTCGCCATCGATGATGAGGAATTTGGCGTGGCTGTGGGGATTCTGGCCGTCGAAATTGGCCAGCTCCACCTTCCAGCCCAGCGCCGGGTTCTCCATCTCGGGCAGACCCGCTTTCTGCAACGCGTCCATCACATTCCACACCTGATCGCCCCAGGTGAAGGTGGCCAGTTCGGGGTAGTTGCCCAGCAGGATGCGCACAGTCACGCCTCGGGGATAGTTTTCGGGATTCGCCTTGACCTTGTCGTAGAGGTCGGCCACGGCCTGGGCGAAGATGAAGCCAGGGCTGTCCATGGCCTCGTCCTTCATCCACTCCATGGTGGCGAAATCCACCTCGTAGCGGGCGCTGCGGATCTGGGCCGCGACTTCGTCGAACGCGGCGTCGGGCTTTTCTTTGCCCGCGTCCGCGCCCGGTGGATTGGGCTGCATGTACAGGCCCAGGAAATGGTTGCCGCAGAAGGGGATGGCGGAGCCGGGCGGGCGGTAGGGATCGGTGCGGAGCGCGTTCAGGATGGCGTCGCCGTAGGGAGAGCCGGCGCTTCCGGGGCATTGGTAATGGGGCTGTGAGCTTTGCAAGAGGAGAGCGTCCGCGTCGCTCCAGGCCATGCGCATGGCCCGGGTCTGATCGGTGACGACTGCGGGGGTGACGGGGGATTGCGCCCGGGCCGCGATGACCGCGGGCTGCCAGCCATCTTCGCCGCGGGCGCTGTCGTAGAGAAATCCGCCCGGCCGAGAAGCGCCGAACTGGTCCATCACCTGGTTCGATTGCCAGAGGATGTGCAATCGTCCGTAGCCATCCCGAGCCAGCGCTGGACGCCCTGTGCATGGGGGCGAATCGATGACTTCTGGATCGGCAATCGTGTATGATTTGGACGCCCGGGCGTTCACCCGGCCATCTTCGCCGCACCAGGCGGTGTAAAAGCGATCCCCGCCGTCGTAGAAAATCGCGGGATCATGGCCCGAATGCCGCCACAGGGGGCGTGGAAACCACGCGCCCTCTCGATACAGCACAAAAGCGATCTTCCCCTGCGCCTCGAACGCGAGGATGAATTGTCCCTTGTCCACCGCGACCACCTGCGGCTTCGCTCCGGTAAAGGGGAGGCATTGAGGCGTGGATGGAGGCGACGCGGCGGCGGGCCAGGTGGCGTACATCAGAGCGCCGCTTTCCGTCTGCCATACGACCATCGTCTGATCTTCGTCGTCGATGGCGATAACGGGCGACGATGCCGCGCCCGCATTCGGGGCGCAAGGCGCAGGTTGCGCGGTGAGATCGTCGGGCGGGGCGCACTCGCCGCCCGCGCAACGGGCGTGCATAATGTGCGCGGGCCCGCTGGTGGCGGGGTCCGCCTCCTCCCAGACGACGCGCCAATTCCCGCGGCTGTCTGCGGCGATCTGCGGTCGGCTGGCGTATCGTTCGGGCGCAGAGAGGGGCGCGGGCTCGCCCCACGTTGGTTGGCCCGATTCATCCACGGTCGCCTGGCGCAGCAAAATCTTGCTGTAGGCCGGGCCTTGCTGCGTCCAGACCACGGCCAGACGGCCATCCGCGCTGGCGGCCATGCCCGGCGGGAAGGCGGGCGACCCCGAGCCGATCTGTTCTGGTTCGCTCCAGGCCACGCCGGTGGTTTCGGGCCTGATGACGGTGGACGTGCTGGCGGGCTTCATCATGGCGAAGGAGAAGACCTGATAGAATACGCCCGTCAGGTTGAGAATCACCATCACCATGGCGATGATGGCGAAAATTCGCCAGTAGCGGCCCATGGAGCTGGGCAGATCGCCCCCTTCTTTTCGAGCGCGATGAAACCAGGTGTACACCAGGCCCAGGTTCATTCCCAGGCTGCCATAGAAAATCATGAAGATGAGCAGAAGCAGCCACCAACGATGCAACAGCTCCCCCATCTCCATCCGCGCCAGCGCGAAGCGCAGGACGCCGCCGGTGAGGAATCCGCCGAAGAGCCCGCCCATCATGGCCGCGAACAGCACGCCCCAGCCGTATTTGAACCCCACGCTGGCGAGGCCGAAGATGAGCCCGGCCGCCATGCCGTAAAACAGGCCGAACAGACCGAGCAGAATGGGCAGATGTGCGGGGTTTGCGTCGATGTTGTTGTAGTAGATGGCCAGCAAGGAGCCGACAATCAGCGCCAGAGGCGTGAAAATGGCCTGCGGCGCTGCGAATGCGATGGCTCCGGTCAGGATGTAGCGACGTCGCGGGGCCAGGGAATCAACGATCGTCAGAATCCATCCTCCCAGACCGCCCGCGATGACGCCCGAAAGGGCCATGCCCACCAGAAAGATGATCAGGGCCAGCACCAACCGCTGCAAGGGCTGCGTCTGATCCACCAGCCCGATCAGGCCCCTGGCCAGCGGGCTTTTTAGCAGGATGACGCCCAGGATGAGGCCCAACGCGCCGGCGGCCGCGAAGCCCATCGCGGCCACCAGAATGTTGCGGGCATAACTCCTGCTTGTGAAGTTGCGCAGGAAGGGAGGAAATTGACGGATGTATTCCATTCGGACTAGGCGCCTGGCTGTTGACCTAGTTCTGTCGATTGGCGACGCTGATGTAGTAGAGCAGTTGCAGGATGGAGGTGACCGCGGCGGCCAGATAGGTCAGGCCCGCGGCGGTGAGCACGGCTTTGGCCCCGCGCCTGTCCTGATCCGAGACCAGCAGGCCCGCTTCATCCAGCAGGCGCAAGGCCCGCTTGCTGGCGTCGATCTCCACGGGCAGGGTGAGGATGGAGAACAGCACCATCAGGCCGAAGAAGAAGATGCCCACCCACAGCAGGTTGGTCATGTTGAACCACAGGCCAAAGAAGATGGCGATGTAGGAGATGGTGGGACTGAATTGCAGCGCGGGCAGCAGGAAGTTGCGCAATCCAATCAGGCCCGAGCCGGTCTGATATTGCTGAACATGGCCCAGCTCGTGTGCGGCGATGGCCATGGCCGCCACCGAATTCTTGCCCGCGGTGGTGTCGGAAAGACGCACCACGTTGTGATGTGGGTCGAAATGATCGCTCATCTCTCCGGGCGCCTTCTCCACGGGAATGGGCTGGAGGCTGGTCTTGCTGAACAACTGCTTGACAACGTCGACGCCATAGAGCCCTTTGCTGTTGCGCACCTGGCTCCACTTGGAGACGGTGGATTTGAGATAGATCTGGACGCCCATGGAAATGAGCAGCGCGGGGATGAAGACATACCAAAGATAAACGGGATCGATGTACCAGAACATTGTGCATTACCCCCAGGATTGAACGTAGTATTCTTTCTTGAATTCGTAAGAACGGTTGCTGCGCATCTGCCAGATCATGCCCACCACAGCCAAAACCAGGGCGAGCAACACCCATAGCTGCGACACGCTGGCCATGGCTTGCAGTGCATCGCCGCTTTCGCGCAGGGTTTGCAGCGATAGCTGGTTGAACATGACCAGCGCCGAGACGCTGGACGCCACGCCGCCGCCCAACGCCGTGAGGATGATGATGACGTATTTCTGCAGATTCAGGGCCAGCACAAGCACGATGACCACCAGGGCGAAGATGACGCCAACGATGAAGACCAGCAGTCCGCCCGTCAGCCCGAACAGGCCCATCAGGCTTGCGCCCAGGCCATAGCCGATGATGCCCGCGACGATGGCGACGCCCAGTAAGTAAAAGAGATAAGACAATAGCGCCACGATTAAGCCCAGGATAATGCCAACGATCCAGCCGGTGGTGGTGGCGAGGAAGCCGTGGCCGAATAGCAGAGTGAGGGCGTTGGCTCCCAGCCAGAACCCGGCGAAGAAGCCCCAGATGGGGAGCATCACCAGAAACAGCCGATAGCCATAGAAGGTGAAGGCTAATCCGATGAGCAGCAGGATGAGTCCTCCGATGATGGTGGATAGCATGGTAACCTCCATGGGAATGAGAACTGATGGGTTGCAGGGCCGCTCAATGAGAGGGCGCACCGCGTTCATTATAACAGAGAACGACTTGGGCCAGAAACGGTTTCGTATGTTCCCCGTTAATTTTTAAGCGATTGAATCACGCCCTTGGGGACAGGCCCCCTCCTTTGCTTCTTCCTCCGCGCCGAGACGGGCGGGGGAGGAGATGAGGAAGTTTGATCTGTTGCGGACCTGCGCCCGCCAGGGGCTGGAGTCAGGGGGCGGCGCAGCATGTCCTGAGTGAAGCCGAAGGAGCAGAGCAGCCCTTCAGCCCCTCAGTCAGCAGGGCTCAATAGTACGACTAGAGTCGACGCTTTTGGCGAGGCACTGGCCGAATGAATTCAGTCTCTTGGGGACTTCGTCCCGGAGGCGGGCCTGCGCCCGCCAGGGGACGGCGTAGGCCGTCCTTCAGGCTGCGGGCCTCAAGGGTGCGGTTTCAACCGACAAATAACCGACAAGAAAAATCCCCACCATCAGTCTCGGGGATCGATAAATTCAAAGACATCCTCGATGTCGTCCCACAGATCGCCCGAGGCGTGGTGTTCTTTCTGGTTGTCGATGTAGGCGATGAGCTTGGGCAAGTCCCAACGACTGACGCTGAAGGCGCCGTAGTATCCCTGCCATTTGAATCCGGTGGAGGGTTGCAGTTGATCGTTCACGAAATGGGACGATGTTCCTTTCATCTTCTTCGCCACATCGGCGATGGTTACTGTGGATGGCAGAGAGAGTAGAACGTGAACGTGGTTGGAGACGCCGTTGATGGCGAGGACTTTGCAGCCCATCGAGACGGCCGATGCGCCGATGTTTCGATAGAGCCGCTCCTCCATGTCGGGCGTGATCAGGGGCAGGCGATCCCACGTGGCCCAAACGAAATGAACGAAAACCGAGATTCTACTTCGTCGCATGATGGTCTCCTTTTTGTGAGAAAAGGGCGATTGAAATCACATTGAACACTGGGCGATTGAAATCACATTGAACACTGGGCGATTGAAATCGCGCTCTTGGGGACAGCACTGGCCGAATGAATTCAGTCTCTTGGGGACTTCGTCCCGGAGGCGGGCCTGCGCCCGCCAGGGGACGGCGGGACGGCAGAGCATGTCCTGAGTGAAGCCGAAGGAGCAGAGCAGCCCTTCAGCCCCTCAGTCAGCAGGGCTCAATAGTACGACTAGAGTCGACGCTTTTGGCGAGGCACTGGCCGAATGAATTCAGTCTCTTGGGG
>JALWDV010000656.1 GCA_027036755.1 Anaerolineae bacterium | reverse complement strand
GCTGAGTTTTCACACACTGGTCAGCCCAGTTGTCACCTCTAGGGTTTAATCACAGATAAATATTAAAGATAAAATTCCAAGCAGTTACACGGATTTTGTAAGATAACCTTCTTTAAATTCATAGTCCAACAATCTGGATAAAAGTGTAGGAAATAGATTGACCCATTTTTCAACTTGAAGTGGTGTGTCATATGTGCAGTTAGCCAAATATAAGTCTGTTTTTGACAATGAATTTACAGTTTTGTAAACAACATGCCTATTTTTCTTTGCTTATTTAGATGAAAAACAGGATAACCTGTTTTTATCCTCTTAAGTCTTGATTTTTGCCTACGAATGGCTACAAACAGATAAACACTGTATGATTTCAATTCCAGTTGTTTATGATATTAACAAGATAGACACAAGCACGAGGCTGTTACTTAACAGGCGGCTAACTCCACACAGAGAAGCTATTACTAGCCTGCTTAAAATCAATGGTAAATATTTATGTTTTATAATAAATGTGACCAATTTTGTACATTGCATTGGTAGTTTGACTTGTTAAAGTTAAGTTGTATTCAAATTAAGCTAATCACTCCCAAGCACCTTTTTTAATGCTGGATGTTTCTCTTAAAATAATATTAATATAGAGTTTTGTTGCAAGCAAGTTTATTTTCTCATGAATCAAGTAAATGTACAGCAGAATATCTACCAAATGCTGTGTTATAGTGTCATATTTTAATTATTTAGATAATTTTGATCTCAGTGGCCTCTAACATGTACAAAATTATACATTAAGAGTTTGAATCTAAGAAAACATTCATTCACTGATGATTATGTAAACGTTTTCCTCTATATCTTCTTTTCAGATGCATGTTTTGTTAGTGGCTCACTAGATGACACCATCATCTTGTGGTCCTCCCATGCCTTAGCCCCAAGCCGATACTTCAATTCAATTACTGATTACCTTGGTGACAACAGAATCCTACCCTACAGTATACAGGCCATGATATGTCTTGATAAGGTAACAGATTGGCATAGGTTGGCTTTAAGTGGAAGCGCCAATGAAAAGAGAATAACTGTTTCCATATAATTTAGTTTATTTAAATCTTAATTTTATAAATTATAATTACTGCACAACACCTGTATTACTATCACCTGTAGAACTACAAAACTTTAAACAAGACTGAGAATATGACATAATTTATCACCAAAACATTCATCTGTTGTATACAAGAGAAATAATCAAGATCAAAATAACACAGACTGCTGGTGGCCAGAGTTCTTTTTTGTCCATAGATAGGCAAAATAGTGTATTATGTATTCTTTAACTTGTTAAGTGGAGGGAGATTGCAACATATTTCATCAAACAAGAGGGCAGTACCTAGGTCTGAGGCGATGGTAATAAATATAAATATTTGAGTTATATATCATCTTTCACAACATTAATAATTTTACTGTGCATTTATTCCTAATTTTTACAGTGTTACTTGGTCTGTGCCATAGGAACTGGCTTCTGTGTTTATGACATTATCCATGGATGTTCAGTGATGCAAAGAAAACATGCCCATTACTCAAAGATCTTATCACTGGCTCTTGTACATAATGGGTAAGTTTGGTATCAATGAGGAGACAGTGTTTAATAAATAATATTATTAATACTCTATATACCCACCTAAATACTCTGCGCTTTAAAGTTGAAATATTTCTAGATTACAACATTGGTTTTTATGAGGTATTGTAGTGGGTGAGGATGATATTGTTTATGGCTGGTGTAGTGGTTATACAACGGGGATCACTTAGGTTGGGTTATCTGGTGATACTAATAACAGCAACAATAATAACAATAATGCAGAATTCATGTGCAGTGGATACAAAAATAAGACCACTAGTGTGTAAGGTATGCTAGAAAAACATGGAATCTTGAACTGTAGTCTGAAATGGAAGGTTCTCTTTTGTAATATTATTCTACAGCATATATTCACTGGACAAGCAAAGCCAGTAGAACATATTATAGCCTAAAACTGGATGAATTATGTTATAGCAGGTCTGCTTCAGGATGCAGCCATGTTGGGTAGACCTTGTGGCTGTGTGATGTCACAATGTACTTTGGTGTGAGAATTCAGCTGATCTTCGCTTTTGTTTTGGTTGTGATATCTAGCTATCTGAGTGAATCCCACATGCATCATTCTGTGTTTTCTGTGTAATTTGTATTATCTATGAAACAGAGCTATGGTTTGGTTGATGCAGTCAGTACAGTAACACAACAAGATAGACTAAATAAGTCAGACCATAGTACAGGCAGTGCACTATTACATGGGATCTCTTTGGCCTACATTTGTAGTGGTGAAGAAGACAAGATGGCTACCATCTACTGATAACACTGTAAACAGAATATATAAAACATAAGAAACATGTGCAAAATAGAAATAGTGAATCACCATATTTTCCAGACTGTTTTCGTGATTAATTGTGATGTTTGAAAGTGAACTCTCACTTTGATGCTTACCTGGAGGAAATGGTCAAGAGATTTACAGACTAATTAATTATTTACTGTTGATATTATGTATTTGTTGGCCAAAGAGAATATTGTTTTTTT
>JALWDV010000655.1 GCA_027036755.1 Anaerolineae bacterium | reverse complement strand
GGGCTACAAAACAGCGCCGGATAAATCCGGCTAGCCCCGAAGGGGCGCTGTTTCTAGCCGGGGGACTTCATCCCCCGGCGCTGGCGGCGTTGCTGTTTCTTCCTGGACACTGGCGTTTTTATCCTAACCACAAATTCCACAGATTTTCACAGAAAAAGGAGAAAAATCGTAACTGCTAACGTATGCCAGTTGGTTGTCTTTTTCCCCTCAAACCTGACAGGTTCTCGTAATCTTGGCGGTAAGATGTGGGGTTTTCTGCCGGCAACGAAGCGTGCAAGGCTCTGAATCGCTGCCAAAGGAACCTGTCATTAGTTCAAGCGAAAACGACCTTAGCAGTTACGAAAAATCAAACAAAAAATCTGTGAAATCCGTGTAATCTGTGGTAAAAAAGACCGTTTCGAGTGGCAAAATAGTTTTCGCCAGACTCCAGTTTCTTCAACCGAAATAGGACGCACCCAAATCAAAACGATCTGCGAAAATCTGTGTGCATCAGATGTTTCTGCGTTCCATTTTCGTTCGTTATGTGGTGAGCTGCCGCTCATGGCGACTGCTTCTAAAGTGGTCTGCCGCACATCACGCCAAAAACCACGAAGCGCATCAAGACACAGAGGGAAAAACTTCAGATATCTCTGGCATCCTCCGTGCTCTCGCGCACTTTGCGATTCTGCGTCCGGCCACGCTCGCAGTTGCATTTACTCATTGCAGGAGGAGGAGTTTTCATGTTATTGAAAGTCATTCGGATCATCGCCGCCACGACGTTGCTCTTGCTAAGTGTGATTTTGTTTACGCAAAACACATCCGCCCAGAGCGGCGTCAAACCGATCCACCTCAGCACCGGCGATGTCACATTACAGGCAATCCCGCCCGGTGAAGCGAAGGTGAATGCTACGGAAATATTCGACGGCAAGTATTTCAGGATCATCCAGTTCCGAGAGCTGCCCACCTATGAGATGCGTCAGAAATGGGAGCGCGAGGGACTCTATCTGACAGATTATCTGCCCGAGGATTCTTATTTCGCAGTGATCGATGAAGGGTTTGATCTGAGAAAATTATCAGGACGGGCGACCACTATCGCACCGGTGGCGGACGCCATGCGCTTCGAACCGGCGTTCACCGCCATGAAACGGAGGATGAGCGCCCAGGGGGCGGGGGATGTCCGCCTGACCCTCAGCTATTACCTGCCGTTGGACGCGCAAAAAGTCATGGCCGACCTGCGGGCCCGCGGCGCGACCATCGAACGTCACCGGGATTATTCGGGCCAGATCGATGTGACGGTTCCTGCGACTTTGGTGGATGACATCGCCAGCCTTCCCTACGTCCAATTTGTTGGGCCTGCATTCGACGAAACCAAAGTCATCCTGGAAGAAGGCCCCATCCTGAAACCGGCAGAGCCCCCCACTGCATCCTCTTACATCCTGGAGGCCTATTACCACAACGCTACGGGGCGCTCCAATTACATCAACAGCGGTTTCAACGGCCTCACCTACAATGGTGCAGGCGTCACCATCGCCATTGGAGAAGGCGGCACTGCCGACAACTATGTGGAAGTGAAGGGGCGTCTCATCGAAAAAGTGACGGGGGATGTAGGGCATCATAAAGTTGGGTGTATGCGCAATGCCGCGGCCGGCGGCAACGAAGACCCCACCGAGCGCAACAACGCCTGGGGAGCCACCGTCATGAGCGTCAAAGGTAGCCCGGACTACGTGGCCTACTACAATTCCGATGATCTTCGTTTCACCAACCATTCTTATGGCAACGGCGTGGGAGGCGGCTATTGTCAGGACGCCCGAAATCACGATATGCGCATCCAGTCTTATCCCCTCCACATCGTTTCCTACTCCTCCGGCAATGTTGGCGGCGCCACCGGCTATCCGCCATACGATGGTTTTTCAGGCTGGGCCAATATCACCGGATGTTATAAACAGAACAAGAATCACTTCGCCATCCGCAATCTCAACCGCACCGATGAAATCCTTAGTTGGGGGAGCAAAGGCCCTGCCTACGACGGACGCCTTCTGCCCCAGTTGATCATCGAGGGCGAGGAAGGCACGTCTTACGCCTCGCCCAAAGTCATCGGCATCATGGCGATTTTGGCGCAAGTGTACAAGGACAA
The DNA here is from genome assembly GCA_027036755.1 of Anaerolineae bacterium. Taxonomy (GTDB): domain Bacteria; phylum Chloroflexota; class Anaerolineae; order J102; family J102; genus M2005. The sequence continues at coordinate 5,886 of JALWDV010000655.1, read as the reverse complement.
GCACAGCGGTCAGGAAGCGCCCTCGAATCTGCTGCGGGCTATTTTGATGAACACCGCGGACGATCTGGACGATCCGGGCCCCGACTTCCGCACGGGCTATGGTCGCCCCAATGTGCGTCGGGCGTATGAGGTGTTGGATGCAGGACAATTCTCCTCCAGCACCATCACCAACACCAACGACATCGATCTCCACACCATCAGCGTGCCTGCAAATGTGACCCAACTGCGGGTGATGCTCATGTGGCCCGATAAAGCCGCAGCCGTCAACGCCGACCCCGCCATCGTCAACGATCTGGATTTGCTCATCACCGACACCGTGGGAACAGACTATCAGCCTTGGGTGCTGGACCCCACCCCGGATCCCGCCAAACTTGACCTGCCTGCAGTGCGGGACGAGGATCATCTTAACACCATGGAGCAGGTGACGGTGAATAACCCGGCCGCGGGCAACTGGACCATCCAGGTGAAGGGACACAATGTGCCCGAAGGGCCTCAAACCTACTACATCACCTACGAATTCCTGCAAGATGAGCTCAAGTTGATCTTCCCGCTGGAGAATGTGCGGCTGGCGGAAGGCGAAGAGTATATCATCAAATGGGATAGTTACGGGGGGACGGGAGCCTTCGACCTGGCGTATCAGATCGACGGGGGAAGCTGGACGACCATTGCCGCCGGCATCGCTGCGAACAAACGCAGCTATGCCTGGACTGCGCCCGACATCGGCAACGGCATTCACACCATCAAATTCCGCATCACGCGCGGATCCCTCACCGATGAAAGCGGCGTCAACTACATCGGCGCGGTTCCCGCGCAATTTCAGATCGATTGGGCCTGTAACGATACCATCAAGCTGACATGGAAGCCCGTTCCGGGTGCGGATGGCTACAAGGTGTATCGCCTGGGAGCCAAGTACATGGAGGAAGTCACCTCGGGTGTCACCTTCGACGGAACGAGCGCCATCATCTCGGGCATCGATCCCGGCGTGCGCGAACTGTTCGCTGTCAGCGCCTATACAGGCTCCAACGAGGGGCTTCGCACCCTGTCGGTGACCAAAGAGCCGGGCGACGTCAATTGCTATAATGTCAAGACCACGCCCGCCACCGAGATCGGCAAGGTGAATGTGACCCTGAACGGGATCGTGAATCCGCACAACACGACAATGACCAATGTTCACTTCGAATACGGCCCCGACGCCAGCTACGGTTCCAATACCGCAGACATCCCCATCACGGTGACGGGACACGCCTATCAGGAGGTGAGCTCGGTCATCAATTCCACGCTCGCCAGCCGCAACGACGTCATCCATTACCGTCTTGTGGGTAAATCGGATGGGGCGAATGTCGTTGATGAAGACATGGAAGCCCGTCTGGCCCCCGGATACCACATGGATTTCGATGGCTCGGATGATGACATCAATCTGGGACAGCGCTTCCAGGTTACCGGTAACGAGCCTCGCACCGTCGCCATGTGGGCCTATGCCCGTAGTTTCAGTTGGGGCGGCATGTTCCAGGCCGGCTCCAGGGGCGTAACTGCCGGCGATTTCGCCTTCTCCACCACGGGCACAGAGAACGTCTGGCGCATGGAGACCTGGGACTGGAGCAACGGCACCACTAACGTCACCCTGCCCGGCAGCAAGGATTCCTGGCACTTCTATGCCATCACCTACAGTGGATCCGCCCTGAAAATTTACTACGATGGCGAACTGATGGAAACGGAGTGGGGCGTCACGTTGGACACCAAGCCTCATGATGTGTATCTGGGCAGACATGGCGGCGATATGTTCGACGGCATGATCGACGAAGTGAGCTTTTGGAATAAAGCCCTCACCCAGTCGGAGATCCGTGAGATGATGCATCATCCGCTTACCGGCCAGGAAACAGGCTTGCTGGCTTATTATGATTTCGATGGACGCACCGATCGCGTGATCAACATCGTGGACGGACGGGATGAAACCATGGAAGGCGGGCTTGCGGGACAATCTTCCACCGCGCCCATGGGCCATGGCGCCACCGATGTGCAGACGGAGAGCGTGGGCGCAGTCGCCTTCCCCCAAGCCGATGTAACCATGAATTTCACCCAGGCGGAAAGCGCTGAGATCACCGCCTCCAAGATAAACGTGGAGCCCAACGCCACCGGAGGGCTGCCAACCGGCGTGACGGTTTTCGATGAACAATACTGGGTTATCCATCGAGATGGCACGGGCAGCTTCGCAGCGGACGTCACATTCACCCTGGCGGAGGACCTGACCGTCTCTGATGAAAACACGCCCTCCCAGATTCAACTTTTTGCTCGCGACAAAGGCTCGACGGGTGATTGGAGCTTCGTCGCCACGGCCGACGCCGTGGATGCTGCCAATGGCCAGGCCACATTTACCGGACTGACCGAGTTCGACAAACAATTCCTAATCATCCGCAACACCAATCCTTTCCTGGCCGTCAATCCTGAAACTCTGGTCTTCCCCAACGCCCACCCCGCCTGCAATCCCCGCAGCTATCAAGTGATCGGCGTCAACCTGACCGGCGATGTCACCGTAACGCCCAGCGCTGATTTCCGCGTAGGCGCCTCCGCGACCGGGCCCTACGTCAGCTCTCTGACTCTCACCCCCAACAGTGGTCAGGTCTCGCAGACCATCTATGTCAAATCCGCCTCAAACGGCCCTGGGTCCTATTCAGGAACGATTACCCACGCCAGCGCCGGGGCCGACTCTCTCACCGTCACCATTCCCGCCTTCAATCTCACAGAACCGGCAGATTTCTACAACAAAGCCATGAGATTTGATGGCGCCAATGACTACCTGGACATCCTCAATCTCGATTGGAACCCCAACAGCACCTTCACCGTGGAATTCTGGCTGAATCCGGCCGCATACAGCAGTTGGGATCAAAAAATCGGCAACGGCTGGGGAGAATTCCTGTTCGAAAGCAACGCCGCCTCAGCCCACACCGTGGATGTTGGCGTCAACAACAACCACTACATCCGCCCCGCTGATGGCACGCTGGAGGTCAACGCCTGGCAGCACTACGCATTCACCCTGGATGGAACCAACGCCAAGCTTTACAAAAACGGCCAGTTGGTGGGGTCGCTCACCAATTCCGATACGCTGAACAATGTTCTGAGTCACTTCCGCATCGGCGATAACAACGATTACACCATCAACGGCCTTCTGGACGAATTCCGCCTGTGGGATACGGTGCGCACCCATCAGCAGATTCAGGACAACATGCACAACGTCATCCCCGGCGACACGCCCGGGCTCATCGCCTACCTGCAATTCAACAACGATCCCGCTGGAATCACCGATTACTCGGCTCAATGCCAGCAGGTGGTGGCGTACAATGACCCAACGCTGGAGCTTTCCACCGCACCGGTGGGAACCGACAGCCAGTTCGTGCAGACCACCAGCGCCACCTCGGTGGGCGATGCGGGCAAGGATATGACTGTGACCATCACCTCCACGCCCGATACAAGCAACTATCTGGGCATCTACCGGGTGGGAGATGGCGTCAATCACTACGAGAACGAGAGTTTCCCGGCGGGCATTGATCGCCGAGCCAACATCCTGTGGGGCATCGAAGAATACGGCGATGTCACCGCCACCCTGGTCTTCGATTACAGCCAGATTCCCGACATCAACGATCCCGCCACCATCCGGCTGCTCAAACGGGAGGACGCCTCTCTGCCCTGGACCGACGTCACAGGAGACTTCACGCATGACACCGCCAACCGCACCTTCACCGCCACCGGCGTCACCCAATTCTCCCAGTTCACCATCGGCACCACCAATGCCGCCCAGAACCCCCTGGCTGTGCAGGCGCAGCACATACAGGCCCGCCCCGCGCCATCCCTCTGGATCTGGGCCCTGGCGGCGCTGACGGCCCTGGCGGGACTGACGACGTTGGCATGGCGAATCCTGCCCCGCCGGGCATAACCTTCACGCCCGAGCTGCGCAAAGCAAATTCCTCATCCAGCGTAACTACTAACGTAGCAAGACCAAAAACCACGAAGACACGACGACACGAAGGCACGAAGGGGGAGAAATAAGGATTTTCTTCGTATCTTCGTTCCTTCGAGCCTTCGTGGCAATGCATTTTCAAGGTCGAATCAGGCGACCTGAGCAGTTACCATCCAGCTTTCGAAAAAGGGGAGGTCTCCGGATCGCCCCTTCTTTCATGCAACGTAACTGCTAACGTTTGCCAGTTGGTTGGCTTCTTTCACTCAAACCTGACAGGTTCTCGTCACCTTGGCGGCAGGATGTGTGGTTTTCAGTCAGCAACGAAGCGCGCAAGGTTCTGAATCGTTGCCAAAGGAACCTGTCAGGTTAGTTCAAGCGAAAACGATCATAGCAGTTACCGTGCAACAGACAATAAATGGCTGTACTGAAAAAACCTTCAACACGGAGGCACAGAGCGCACGGAGGAAGAAAAAGGTGAGATTTGGAGAGAAATTTCTCTGTGAACTACCACTATTTTCTCCGTGTCCTCCGTGTCTCCGTGGTGAAATGACCTTTTTGCAGTGGAGTCAATAAATGTTATTGGAGACAACTTGTTGCGAAGCGGACTCTGGTCGATCTCATGGCAGCATGATGCCAGAGGAGAGCAACAATCTTCTTATTTCCGATAACGTCTATTGATAGCGGCGAATGACGCCGATGACCTTGCCCCGCACCCGAACCTTCTCCGCGGGCACGATGATGGGCTGGTAGGCGGGATCAGGATTTGCCGGGCGCAGTTCGACCTTATCGCCCAGGTTGTAGAAATACTTCAGCGTCGCGCCCGACTCGTTGGATTCATCGATGATCTCCACCACCGCCATCTCCTTGGTCTCCACCTGGGGCTGACTTCGCACCAGAATGACGTCGCCGTCGTCCACCAACGCGTCGATCATGGACTGGCCTTTCACCTTCAGGGCGAAAAAATCGCCGGTGCTCGGCAGCATATCAGCAGGCACGGCAACGGCCTCATCGACCAGTTGCGGATCATCGGGCACGGGAAGAGGCTCTCCCGCTGCGATCTCACCATAAAAGGGCACGGTGCGCACGCGCCGCCCGAACTGCGTATCGGCCAAACGCAGGCCCCGAGAGACCTCCCGGTTTCGGATGATAAACCCCTTTCGCTCTAGCTGATCCAAATTGTAATTCACCACCGATGTGGAGGAAATGCCCACCGCAGCGCCGATCTCGCGAATGGTGGGAGGATAGTCGTTTTCATCGATGAACTTGCGAATGAATTCCAGCATCGCCTTTTGGCGGGGACGAAGTTCTTTGGATGCGCGTCGGGCCATGATATTTCTCCGGAGAAATGAAAAAGGTTCCAGAACATTTTTTCTGACCCCAGTATACTCAAACGAATGTTCGTTGTCAAGTCTTTTTTCGGCTTTTTTCCAAAAAATTTCGCAACTGCTAACGTACTTGACTTTAAGTCGCAAAAGCCACGAAGGCTCGAAGTGCTGTGTCTTCGTGGCAAAAGTGGTGGCTACATCTTAGTAGTTCGACAATGTCAAATTCCCTTCAAATACGGCCAGCAATTTCAAATGGGTGCGTCCCAAATGAGTTGGAAAGTTAAAATAATCCATTCATTAACGGGGCGCTTCGCGCCCGCCGCCAACGCCGGGGGATGAAGTCCCCCGGCTAGAAACAGCGCCCCTGCGGGACTAGCCGGATTTATCCGGCGCTGTTTTGTAGCCCGGCGACTTCATCGCCGGGCGGACGTGGCAAACGCTTCAACCGAAAAAGGACGCACCCATTTCAAATTTGGCCTGGTGACAAGCCCCCCTCCCGGCCTCCCCCCGCTTCGGCTGCGCCTTGCAGGGGGAGGAGCCCATCGCTTTGCCAATTTGTGTCGCAGATGAGCATCTCCCTCCCCCGAACACGAGCGCAGCGAGTATCGG